>JBKPRV010000186.1:0-4992 GCA_046734715.1 Actinomycetota bacterium
CACCACAGCGGCCCCGGGCACCTCGGCCGCCAGGTGGGCCGCGACCGCACCGGCCCCGGTGCACAGGTCGGCGGCGCGGCCGCCCGGGGGCAGGCGGGCCGCGGCCCGCGTCGCCAGCTCCTCGGTCTGGTAGCGGGGGACGTAGACGCCGGGATCGACCCGCACCGGCCGGCCGCAGAACCACAGGGACCCGGTGATCCAGGCCAGGGGCTCGCCCTGCTCCCGGCGCCGGACCCACGCCTCCAGCGTGGCCGCGTCGGGCGCGGCCGCTACCAGCTCGGCGGCCTCCTCCCCCGCCGCCACGCAGCCCGCGGCCTCCAGGCGTTCGGTGACCAAGGCCCGCTCGCTCACCCGGGCGCGCCCGCCACCGGCCAGCACACCTCGGTGCTGGTGGCGCTGAGGTAGTGCTCCCGGATGGGCCCGGCGCCCGCCACGCCCATCTCGGCCACCACTGTGCCGAGGGCCCCGTAGGTCCGGTCCAGGTCGGCGAAGGGACCGTCGTGGACGAGCACGGCCGCGGTGGTGGCGGGCAGGTCGACCGCTTCCGGCCCGGCGCCCACCACCGGCACGAACGCGGTGACCTCGCCCACTCCGGCCTCGAAGAACGCGTCCGAGTACAGCGCTCCGTCGGCGCCGGCCACGGTGAGACCGCAGGCGCCGACCTCGGCCCGCAGGCCGTCCAGCGCCGGGGTCAGCCAGTCGGCACAGTCGTCGAAGGCCACGTCACCGCGGGCGACCACCGCCCGGGTGGCCGGCAGGCGGCGGATCTCCACGGCCGCGGCCCGCCCCGGGCCCTCGCTCAGCAACGCCTGCAGCGATGCCACCGCGGCCCGGGTCTCGTCGAGCTGGCGGTGCATGCGCTCCAGGTGGACGAGGATGGCCCGGTTGCGGCTGGCCTCGTCGGGCGCCTGCAGCAGCTGGCGCACCTCTTCGATCGGCATCTCCAGGTCCCGGAAGCGGCGGATGGCCTGGGCGGTGCCCACCTGGTCCACCGCGTAGTGCCGGTAGCCGGTGCCGGGATCGACCAGCGCCGGCTCCAGCAGGCCGACGTCGTGGTAGTACCGCAGCGCCTTCACGCTCAGGTAGGTCATCTTGGAGAACTGCCCGATGCTGAGGAGCACGTCCATGGCGGCCCGATCCTCTCACCCGGCGAGCGTGCGGGCGATGGCCACGGCCCCCTGGTCCATGAGGCCGTCGATCAGCGGGGCGAGGTCGTCGGGCAGCACGTCGGTGGTCCACACCAGGCGGCACCCGCCGTCGGGGACCTCGTGGACCTCGACCGAGGCCTGATGGTGGGTCGCGCCCAGCGCGCCGCGCACCACCGTGTAGACGAGGCGCCGGGCGGCCGCGTCCGCGGTGACCAGGCGCTCCTGCGCCTCGCCCCCGGCTGCGAACGTGACGACGCGGTCCCCGCCCTGGGGCCGCGAGCCGGTCACGAAGCCGGGGGCCACGCGCTCGTGCACGGCCTGGAAGTCGGCGAGCGCCTCCCAGGCGGCCTCGGGGGATGCGCCCAGCGGGATGTCCTTGCGGATGGAAGCCATGGCCCGATCCTCGACCCTCCTGCGACGGGAGGGTCAAGGCCGCACGCCCGATGATTTCGGGGCACGCACCCGGTCAGTACTCGGTGTGGGGCGAACCCGCGCCCACGAGAAACGCAAGGAGCTCTCGATGAGCCTTCCCAGGATCGTCAGCCGCGACGAGTGGCTGGCCGCTCGCAAGGACCTGCTGGCCAAGGAGAAGGAGCTGACCCGCACCCGCGACGCCCTCAGCACCGAGCGCCGCAACCTGCCCATGGTCGAGGTGGAGCAGGACTACACCTTCGAGGGCCCCGACGGCCCCGTGCACCTGTCCGACCTGTTCGAGGGCCGCAGCCAGCTCATCCTCTACCACTTCATGTTCGACCCCGCTTGGGACGAGGGCTGCCCCAGCTGCACCGCGGGCACCGACGAGCTGTCGCCGGGCTTCCTCCGCCACCTCCACGCCCGGGACACCAGCTACGCCATGGTGTCGCGGGCGCCGATCGACAAGCTCGAGGGCTGGAAGAAGGCCCGGGGCTGGGACATCCCCTGGGTCTCCTCCTACGGCACCAGCTTCAACTACGACTTCGGCGTGACGCTGGACGAGTCGGTGAAGCCCATCGAGTACAACTACCGCACCCAGGCCGAGTTCGAGGCCCGGGGCGAGGGCTTCGACACCAGCCAGTCGATGGAGCTGCCGGGCCGCAGCATCTTCCTCCAGATCGACGGGCGCATCTTCCACACCTACTCGCAGTACGCCCGCGGGCTGGAGTCGACCGGCGGGTCGTACTACTTCCTCGACCTCACCGCACTCGGCCGGCAGGAGGACTGGGAGGAGCCCAAGGGGCGCAGCGAGTCGGTCCACTCCAACACCCCGGACTTCGCCACCTGACTCAGGACCGGTCGGCCGGCGCCATCGAGCCGCCGCCCGGGCGGGCGCTCACGTCCGCGACCCGCCCACCGGCTGCAGCGGCGCCTCAGGGCTCGCGGAGGGCCTCAATCACCCTTGGGTGCGTAGTGCATGGCGGTGATCCCGCACTCGAACGGCTGGGCGCCGACCAGGCTGAACCGCTGGTTGGCGTCGACGTCGGCGAACACGGGCAGTCCCGAGCCGATGGCGCTGGGGTTGACGAACAGGTGGATCTCGTCCACCAGGCCGGCGGCGATGAGGCCGCTGACCAGCGTCGACCCGCCGTAGACGATCAGGTCGCCGCCCTCCTGGTCCTTGAGCTCGCCGACCGTCTTGGCGAGGTCACCGCCGGCCACGGTGGCGTTCTTCCACGGCGACTCGGTGAGGCTGTTGGTGATCACGACCTTGGGCGTGTCGTTCATCCAGTCGATGGACGCCTGGTCCTCCCCGGGAGGGCCGGACTCCCAGGCGGGGATGAACCCCTCGGCCAGCTTGCGGCCGAGGACGATGGTGTCGACCGACTCCATGAGCCCGTCGATGTAGGCCTTGATGTCGTCGGTCCAGGGGAAGGTCATCCAGTCCATCTCGCCGTGGGGGCCGGCCATGTAGCCGTCGATGGACGTCTGGACCTGGAGCTTGAGCGTGCGCAACTGATGTCCTTTCGGGTTTGCCTGACTGACCTGGTGACCTGGTGACGCGGTGGCTCAGCCCGCCAGCACGGCGTCGGCCTGCCCGACCGCCAGCTGGAAGACCTCCACCGCGCCGAGCTCGACCACCTGCTCCATGTGCTCGAGCGAGGCGAAGGTCGAGCGCATCTCCATCTGCGTGACGCCATCGTGCTCGGTGAGCTCGACCCGGATCGCCGTGGTCGGTTGCCCCTCGCGCGGGACCCCGTCGTGGTCGGCGAACCCGTCGACGAACTGCAGGGACCGCGGCGGGTCGGCGGACGTGATCAGCCACCAGCCGTGGCTCCGGCCGCCGTCGGGCCCGGTCATGAAGTAGGTGACCTCGCCGCCGGGCGCCAGCTCGTGGCGCTCGACCGTCGCCGGGTAGCTGGGCGGCCCCCACCAGCGTTCGAGCTGGCGCGGGTCGGCCCACAGCTGCCAGACCCGCTCGATCGGGGCGTCGAACTCGGCGACCACGGTGAGGCTCAGGTTGTCGACGTCCTTGTCGACGCGGATGACGGTCAACGGTCTCGTCCTCTCATCGGTCTTCGAGGGCTAGCGGCTGGGGGCCGGCGCCAGCAGCTCGGACATGCGGTCCACCCGCTCGCGCCAGGCCGCCTCCAGCTGGTCGAGCGCCCGCCGCGCCCTCCGCACCGCCTCGGGCTCGGTGCGCACCAGCTGCTCCCGCCCACGACGCTGCTTGGTGACCAGGCCCGCCCGCTCCAGCACCGTGACGTGCTTCTGGACCGCGGCAAAGCTCATCGGATACGCATGCGCCAGGCGGGACACCGACAGCTCGCCCCGGACGCAGCGGCGCACGATGTCCCGGCGGGTGGCGTCGGCCAGGGCGTGGAACAGCACGTCGACGCCCTTGTCGTCGAGCTCCCCCAGCGTGGTGCCGCGTACCGTGTCACTTGCCGAAGCGCTATCTACAACCATTCGGTTGTACGTTAGCAAGCCCCCGGAGTCAGTTGGCACCGGTTTTCTGATGGGGGGCGTGTACGGGCTTCGACTCGCTCGAACCGCGCTGGCGCAGGTAGACGCTGAGCACGACCAGGGCCCCGACGGCCATGAACTCGGACTGCCAGTTCTGGAACGACTCGAACCAGAACTGCGACCGGAACAGGTAGCCGAGCGCGGACACCCCGGGCTCGCCGTGAGCGGCCTGCTCCGCGCTGTACGCACGCGCCCCGGTGACGAGGTGTCCCAGGAACATGAGTGCGAACGAGCCGAGGAGGGCGATGCTCAGCGAGTTCGAATAGAGCCGCAACACCCAGCCCCCGCGGCGCACCGGCCAGGGCGCCCCCGGATCGTCACGGTGGTCCCGGGGGTCGGCGTCGAGCGCGGGATCGCCTTCCGGCGGCTTGGACTCGGAGGAGCCGCGCTGGACCAACCAGGCGGTCAGCAGGACGTACACGCCCATCTGGAGGAACTCCGACTCCCAGTTCTCGAAGGTGGCCTCGCCGAACTCCGCCCGGGTGAGGTACTCGGGCAGGCTGACCGTGGGCTCACCGTGCGCCCGCTGCTCCTCGTTGAAGGTCCGATGACCGGCCCACACCTGGCCGCCCAACCAGATCACCAGGAACGCCCCGAGGGCTACGAGCGACAGGCTGTGGTCATGGAAGAAATGGCGGTGCCCACCCCGGTTCGGCGTCTCCGGGGGTGCCTCATCACCCGCCCGCACGGGGGTGCGCACGGAGGTCATGGGCACCTGCCTACCCGGAGAGCCACCGGGTGTAGCCACCGGCCGTGGCGGGCACGCCTGTTAGGTGACCGTCGTCGGCTACCACGCGTCCCACGAGCAGCTTCCGCCCAGCGCCCTGCTGGAGGCGGCCCGGGCCGCGGCCGAGGCCGGCTTCGGGGCCGTGTCGTCCTCGGACCACGTGACGCCCTGGAGCCG
>JBKPRV010000187.1:0-7603 GCA_046734715.1 Actinomycetota bacterium
ACCTGGATCAGGAGGTCTTCGCGCCATGGCGCCGCGACGATCTGGACGCCGACGGGCAGGCCGGTGGCGTCGTCGTGGTGGATGGGGACGGAGATCGCGGGCTGGCCGGTGACGTTGAACAGAGACGTGAACACGGCCATCGGGTAGCTGTTCAGCAGCGCCATCAGGGGATCGTCGTCGGCACCTGCTCGCAAGGCACCGACCGGGGGCGGAAGGCAGGCCATGGTGGGCGTCACGAGCAGATCGAAGCCGGCGACGAACGCTTCGACGATGCGCCGCGAGAACTGTTGGGTCGTCTTCACGCCTTCTGCGTAGGTCCACGAGTCGATCGCTCGCGCGGCGTCACGCAAGGCCCGGTTGTGGGGCTCGACTCGGCTCGGGTCCGCGAGCGCGATCCCGGCGCCGCCGACGTTCCAGATGTTCGTGAACGCCGCGATCAGGATGTCGGTGGGGGGCAGGGGAAGGGGGGCGTCGACGGCGTGGTGGCCGGCCGCTTCGAGCGTCCGAAGTGTGGCGTTGACCGCGGTGGCGCACGCCGGGTCCGCGCTCAGTCCGTCGATCGGGGGGTCGGTGAGGGCGCCGATCCGCAGCCCGGTCGGTGACGCCATCGTCAGGGCGTGGGCGAGGGGGATCGAAGGGGTCGGGGGCGACCACCATGCGGCCGGGTCGTGGCGGGCGAGCGCGTCCATGGCGGCTGCGGTATCCGCGACCGACCGGGTGAGCACCCCGTTCGTGGCGAAGCCTTCTAGGTCCACGGTCGCGTTGGTGACCAGGCCGCGGGTGGGTTTGAGCCCGACGAGGCCGTTGCACGACGCGGGGATGCGGATCGACCCGCCGCCGTCCGCTGCGTGGGCGATGGGGGCCATGCCGGCGGCGACGGCCGCGCCTGCGCCGCTCGACGATCCGCCGGGTGTGCGGTGCGGGTCCCAGGGGTTGCGGGAGATGCCCAGGAACTCGTTCTCGGTGAAGGGGACGGTGCCGAACTCGGAGGTGGTGGTCTTGCCGAGCAGCACGAACCCCGCGTCCACGAACCGTTGCACGACGGGGTCCGATGCTGCGGCCGGTGCCGGGCTGGCGCCGGCGGAGCCGTGGGTCGTGGGCCATCCGGCGACGTCGAGGAGGTCCTTGATCGGCAGCGGGACCCCGTGGAACGGGGGGAGGTCCTCGGTCGGGGCGGCGGCCACCAATGCGTCGGCGGCGGCCGAGGCAGCATTGCGGGCGTCGTCGTCGGCCCGGTGGCAGAACGCGTTGAGCTGGGGATCGAGCTCGTCGATCCGCTCGAGGTAGGCGTCGACCAGCTCGACCGGGCTCACCTCCTTGCGACGTATGGCGGCGGCGAGCTCGACAGCCGGCGTGAACGGGTCGATCTGGGAGCGCAGCACGGGGCTGTCCTTTCTGGTCCGGATGCCGGGCCAGCGTCCTCCCCTGCGCCGGGCCAGGTCTTGGAGGAATGTCGCGCGCGATTCCGGGACGTGGCCCGTACCCTGCCGACATGCGACCCTTCGAGTCGCTCCGTGACGCTGCGGCCGTGTGGGACATCGCCACCCCGTCGCGACCCGGTCGACTGCCGGGGGTCACGATGGCCGGTTTCCGCGAGCGTGCCACGGACTCCGTCGACCTTCAGGTGGTGCCGTACCCGGCGGTGACGGTGGTCGTGGATGTCGGCGACGGGCTACTCGTCGTCGACGATGGCAGCGGTCGGCACCATAGGGGCAGCGTGGTCGCCGGACTTGCGCCCGGCAGCGTTCGAGGGCTCGGCCGCGACATCGAGTGCCTGCAGGTGCGGCTGTCGCCCGTGGTCGCGCACGCGGTGCTGGGTGCCTCCCCGGAGCTGGGCGGGACGGTGGTCGGCCTCGACGACCTCTGGGGCCGTGACGCCACACGAACCGAGGAGCAACTGCGCGCGGCCGCGTCCTGGGACGACCGGTTCGTGATCGCCGAGGCCGCGCTCGCTCGGCGGCACGAGGCCGGCCGGGCGGTCGACGCCGAGGTCGCCTTCGCCTGGGAGCGGATCGTGGCCAGCCGAGGGCAGGTCCGGGTCGACCAGCTGGCAGGTGAGGTCGGATGGAGCCGCAAGCGCCTGTGGACCCGGTTCCGATCCCAGATCGGCCTCACCCCCAAGCGCGCGGCTCAGCTGGTCCGCTTCGACCACGCAGCCCACCGTCTCGCCGCCGGTCACGGCCCCGCCCTCGTCGCGGCAGAGAGCGGCTACGCCGACCAGTCCCACCTCCACCGGGACGTCATGGCCTTCGCCGGGGTGACGCCCACCGCCGTCGCGGTCGCACCGTGGCTCGCGGTCGACGACGTCGCATGGGCCGCGGACACCAGGTCCAAGACGTGACCTGACGGCCAGCGCCCGCGGCGCCGTTGGTCATGCGGGGAACATTCCTCCAAGACGTCACGCAGGTGCGCTGGTGACACTGCGAGCCATGCGTGACATGACCCCGAGCAGCACTGTCGGGCGCTCGACGACCATCACCGGCATCCTCTACCGGGTCGGCCGCGCCGCCGTGCGTCGCCGCCGCCTCACCGTGCTCGCCTGGGGTCTCGTCGCCGTCGGGGTCATCGCGCTGGCGCAGACCGCCGGCGATTCGATGTCCGACACCTTCGAGATCCCCGGCACCGAGTCGCAGCGGGCGCTCGACGTGCTGGAGGAGGACTTTCCCTCCGAGGCCGGCACCTCGGCCCAGATCGTGTTCGCCGTCCCCGAAGACGCCGATCGCACGCTTTCCGATCCCGCGGCGGCCCGGGCCGTCGGCGCCGCCCTGGCGGACGTGGCGGCTCAGCCCGACGTCGACCAGGTCGGCGAGCTGCAGCGCTCCCCGGACGACCGCATCGCCTACGCCGACGTCCAGTACCTGCGGCCGGCGGAGGACATCCGCGACGCGGCCTACGAACGGCTCTCGGCCACCGCCGACGCCATCAACGAGGCCGGCGCCGTGCGCATGGAGCTGGGTGGGGACCTGCCCTCCGACGCGGCCGACGACGCCCCCGAGGGCCAGGAGGTCGTCGGCGTGATCGTGGCCGTGATCGTCTTGCTGGTGGCGTTCGGCTCGGTGATCGCCATGGGCCTGCCGATCGGGCTGGCACTCGTTGGCCTGGCCACCAGCCTCAGCCTGATCACGCTGGTGGCGGCCCTCGTCGACGTCCACGCGGTCGCCCCCACCCTCGCCGTCATGATCGGCCTCGGCGTGGGCATCGACTACGCCCTCTTCATCGTCACCCGCCACCGGGAGCATCTGCGGGTGGGCATGACCGTCGAGGAGGCCGCCGGGCGCGCCATCGCCACCTCGGGCGCGGCCGTCCTGTTCGCCGGCGTCACCGTGATCGTCGCCATCTCGGGCCTGGCCATCGCCGGCATCACCGCGATCACGGTCATGGGCCTCATGGCCGGCCTCACGGTGGCCGTGATGGTGGCGCTGGCGCTGACCCTGCTGCCTGCTCTGTTGGGTTTCGCTGGCCGCAGGATCGACTCCTGGCGGGTGCCGGGCACGCGCGGCGGCCTCCCGGCGCCCGGCCGGGAGTCACTCTGGCATCGCTGGGGCCGCCAGGTCTCCGCCCACCCCGTGCGCTACCTGAGCGCCGGCATGCTCGTGCTCGGGCTGCTCGCGGCGCCCTTCTTCAGCATGCGCCTGGGCATGACCGACAACGGCACCAACCCGACGTCCATGACGACTCGGCGGGCCTATGACCTCCTCGCGGAGGGCTTCGGGCCCGGATTCAACGGGCCGCTGGTGCTGTCGGTCGAGCTCGACGGGGCCACGGTCGACGACCTGGCCCCGCTCGAAGCGGCGCTGGCGGCCGACGCCGGCGTCCAGGCGGTGTCGCCGATCCAGCCCAACGACGAGCGGACCGCCGCGGTGCTGCGGGTCGTCCCCACCTCGGGGCCACAGGACGAGGCCACCACCGATCTCGTCCACCGGCTGCGCGACCACGTCATCCCCGAGGCGATGGCGCACGCGCCCGGCGCCGAGGTCCATGTGGGCGGGCTGACGGCGATGTTCATCGACCTGTCGGACCGGATCTCCGACCGGCTCGTCGGGTTCATCGGCGCCGTGATCCTGCTGTCGGTACTGCTGCTGACCCTTGCGTTCCGCTCGGTGGCGGTGCCCCTCAAGGCGGCCGTGATGAACCTGCTGTCGATCGGCGCCGCCTACGGGGTCGTTGTCGCCGGGTTCCAGTGGGGCTGGCTGAAGGGGCTCCTCGGGCTGGACGAGACCATGCCGATCGTGCCGTACATGCCGATGATGCTGTTCGCCATCCTGTTCGGCCTGTCCATGGACTACGAGGTATTCGTGCTGTCGCGGGTGCGCGAGGAGTACCTGCGGCGCCGGGACAACGACGCCGCCGTGGTCGAGGGCATCGCCGGAACCGCGCGGGTCATCACCTCGGCGGCGCTGATCATGATCAGCGTGTTCGCGGCGTTCGTGCTCGGCGAGGACCCGATCGTCAAGATGTTCGGCGTAGGGCTGGCCACCGCCGTGCTGATCGACGCCACGATCGTCCGCATCGTGCTGGTCCCCGCCACCATGCGGCTGCTCGGCGACTGGAACTGGTGGCTGCCCCGCTGGCTCGACCGCCGGCTGCCGTCGCTCGACGTCGAGGGCGGCACCGGCCTCCCCGAGCCCGAATACGAGCCGGGCCACGGCCCGACCACCCCGGCACGCGAGCGCCGAGTCGAGCCGGTATTCGTCGACTAAACCTCGCCGCTCGGGTCGAGGACGCGTTGAACGCCAGCTCGAAGCCCAGTGGCGAGGACGACGCGAGTACCGGCCACCTATCCGCTGAACCACTTCACCACGTGACCACACCCCCTTCGGCGGAGGGCCGCGAAGGCAACCGCGCTCTAGTGATCTGGGCCTGGCAGTCGCGCTCATACCCGCCGAGCGCGACATTCGTCCAAGACACAAGCCGCTTCATCTGCCGACAGTGGCGGCATGAAGATCAACGATCCCATCGTGCGAGCGCGCAGCATCGAGTCGTTCGGCTTCGAGCAGCTCGGGGAGCTCAATGGTGTGCCTCTTGGAGTCGTGCGTGCTCCCGACCTCGACGTGGTGTCCAGGTGGGAGCGGCATCGCGACACCGATGAGCTGCTCATGGTCCTGCAGGGCAGTGTCACCGTCGAGATCCTCACCGACAGCGACAGCCAGTCCGTGCCCCTCACCGCCGGCCAGTTCACGGTCGTGCCCACGGGACAGTGGCACCGCCACCGGACTCCCCGCGACCTGATCGAGCTGTTCTACACGCCGGGCAGTAGCGAGGAATCCACCGCCGATGACCCGCGAACCGACCCCAACCCGACGGAGCTCAACCGACGCCGCGCCGGCACCGGCGACCGGGGATCGGCGTGACGATCGCGTTACGTGCCTCGGCGGCAGCACCACTCGCGCTCAGTTCAGTTGTCGACTACCTGGAACCGGTCGCCCGGCAGGACCGACTCGGCCCGCTGGTGCTCTCCGGCTTCGAGCTAGCGCTACAAGCTGTGCTTGTCGCCGGTCGTGGCTATCGGTGTTGGACGTCGGCGGTGGATGGGGTCATACCAGGGTGGTGAGAATCGCCATTGTGGGAGCGGGCCGCATCGGCGGCAAACGGCGCCCGGTGGTGGCCACCGGCCGGTCACGACGTGGTGATCTCCTTGTCGCATCCCGTCAGCTCGCCGCCCGCGCCGCCCACGTGGGCGATTGCGTCAGCGCCGCGTTCCCCGCCCAGGTGGTCCCGAGCGCCGGCGTAGGCATGCTGGCCGTGCCCTGGGGTGCCATCGACCAGCCACTGGCCGAGGTGGGATCGCTGGCGGGCAACGTCGTCGTCGAGGCCGCCAACCCCTACGGACTCGGCCCCCAGGCGGCCCCGGACCAGACCCTGGCAGCATTCGACTCGGCGCGCCGGCCCGGCGCCCGGTATGTGCGGGGCTTCGACACCCTCACCTCCGGCTTCCAGGCCCAGGCCGCCAACCGCAGCGGCGACCAGCGACTCGATTCCTCCCCACCCCACCATCCACCAGGCCGGGACCGACCATGACCCTCCAAGATGCGCTTCCAAGCCCACGACAGGCGCCAAACCCGTCGTGGCACCGGCCCTGCTGGTACACCCGCTCCCGTCCAACAAGGCCGATCGACCGTGGCCACCACGCAGCCGTAACGGGCACCGGCGGAGCGGCGGCGACACAAGCGATCCTCGTCATCCACAAGTTCCAGATGACCGAGCGGGGAGACGGCGGTCGGCTCGAAGAGGAGGTCACTCCGTGAGCCACAAGAACCTGAACCCGAGCGTGCCGGCCCATCCCAAGCGGGTCGCCATCGTCCTGTCCAATCCGGCCGTGTCGTCGACCACCGGCTGGCCGGTTGGCTTCTGGTGGGCCGAATTGACCCATCCGTATTTCAGGTTCACCGAGGTGGGCTACGACGTCGAGCTGTTCAGTCCGCTCGGTGGCAGGTGTGAGCCCGACGCCATGAGCGATCCCGAGGACGCCAGCGAGTGGCAGGCCGAGGACGTCATCAGCCGCGGCTACAAGCACGACCCGCAGTTCTTGAAGCTGGTCGAGGCCACGTCGCCCGTCGACCAGATCGATCTGGACCGCTTCGATGCCATCGTCGTCGTCGGCGGCCAGGGGCCGATGTTCACCTTCGAGGCCGCGGTCGACCTCCACGCCAAGTTCACCGAGTTCTACGAGGCGGGCCGCGTCTGTGCGGCCCTGTGCCATGGGGTGGCGCTGCTCCGCTACACGGAGCTGTCCACGGGGGAGCCGCTCGTTGCCGGCAGGACCGTCACCGGGTTCGCCAACGTGGAGGAGGATTTCGCCGACCGGTCCGTCTGGGACATGGGGGCGCTCCCACCCGACCGGCATGTCATGCCGTGGCGCATCGAAGACGAGCTCAGGGCGCTGGGCGCGAACTTCGTCCAGGCCGGGCTGTGGAAGGGCTTCGCCGTCCGTGACGGCAACCTGATCACCGGCCAGCAGAACTTCAGCGGTGGCGAGACCGCCGACCTGATCGTCGAGACCCTGGGCCGATGAGCGTGCGCCGGGCCCGAGCACAGACGACCGCGAAGGAGATGACATGCTCGCAGAACACTCGATCGACGTGATGCTCACGGCGCCCGACGTGGGCGCAGCGAAGCGATTCTATGGCGAGAAGGTGGGGCTCGAGGTGCTGATCGAGAGCGACGACTTCGTGACGTTCCGGTGCGGTGGCGACAGCCGACTCGTCGTGACCCAGAGCAGCACCCCGGGCACCGACCCGACGACGAAGGCCAGCTGGCGGGTCGACGACGTCGTCGCCGAGGTCGCCGAACTGCGCGCCCGCGGTGTCGAGGTCGCGCACTACGACGGGCCGGGCCTGCAGACCGTCGACGGAGTCGCCGATGTCGGCTTCGCCCTGTCGGCGTGGTTCGTCGATCCGGGCGGCAACACCATCGGGCTGCTCCAGTTCAAGGACCGGGCGCTGGCTTGAGCGACCATCCACCCCGCTCGTCCGACCCTCCGCCCGACGACCCGCCGCCGCCGGCCGGGGACGGTCCCGTCACTACGACGGTGACTCGCCGGGTGAAACCCGGGCACGAGCCCTTCTACGAGCAGTTCCTGGCCGGGATCAACGGTGCCGCCAGC
>JBKPRV010000188.1:0-3828 GCA_046734715.1 Actinomycetota bacterium
GGCCGGCCTCTAGTCCCTGACCCCCCGACATCCGAATCTACGAAGGAAGCAGACCCCATGGCTAAGCGAGTGGTCCTGGCGTACAGCGGCGGCCTCGACACGTCGGTGGCCGTGCGCTGGATGATCGACAACCTGGGCGTCGAGGTCATCGCCCTGGCCGTCGACGTCGGCCAGTCCAGCGACGACTGGGACATCGTGCGCCAGCGCGCCCTCGGCGCCGGGGCGGTCGACGCCAGCGTGGTCGACGCCCGCGAGGAGTTCGCCCGCGACTACTGCGTGCCCGTGCTCAAGGCCAACGCCCTCTACGAGGGCCGGTACCCGCTGGTGTCGGCCCTGTCGCGGCCGGTGATCGTCAAGCACCTGGTGGCCGCGGCCCGCGAGCACGCGGCCGACGCGGTGGCCCACGGCTGCACCGGCAAGGGCAACGACCAGGTCCGTTTCGAGGTGTCGACCCGGGCGCTAGCCCCCGACCTCGACGTCCTGGCGCCGGTCCGGGGATGGGGGATGAACCGCGAGGAGTGCATCCTCTACGCCTACGACCACGGCATCCCCATCACGGCGACGAAGGAGAAGGTGTACTCCATCGACGACAACCTCTGGGGCCGGGCCATCGAGTGCGGCGAGATGGAGGACCCCTGGGCCGTCCCTCCGCCGGGGGTGTGGCATCTGACCCGCCCGACCGCCACCGAGCCCACCGACTTGGTGGTGGCGTTCCACGAGGGCGTGCCGGTGGCGCTCGACGACGTCGAGCTCCCGATGCCGGACCTGGTGGCGCAGCTCAACCAGGTGGTCGGCTCGTACGGCTGGGGCCGCATCGACATGGTCGAGAACCGGCGGGTCGGCATCAAGAGCCGGGAGACCTACGAGTGCCCGGCCAGCCTGGCCTTGATGCTGGCCCACGCCGACCTGGAGTCCATCTGCCTCGAGCGCGACCTCCAGCGGGAGAAGTCCCGGCTGGAGCCCCGTTACGCCGAGCTCGTCTACGACGGCCTGTGGTTCAGCCCGCTGCGCCAGGCCCTCGACGCCTTCGTCGACGAGAGCCAGCGCTACGTGACCGGCGAGGTGCGGCTGCGGCTGGCGCCGGGCTCGTGCACGGTGACCGGGCGGCGCAGCCCCCGCAGCCTCTACAACTACGCGCTCGCCACCTACGACGCGGCCGACAACTTCCGCCACGAGGACAGCGAGGGCTTCGTGCGACTGTGGGGCCTCGGCATCCAGACCTGGTCGGGCATCCAGGGACCGGGGGCCGGCTCCACGTGAGGGAGCGCAAGCGAGTGAACCATCAGCACAATGCATTTCCCGCCGCCGCTCGGCGGCGAGGGCTCATCGAAGGGCCGCAGGCCCGGCGATGAGCACACTTTGGCACGGGCGGTTCGAGGCCGGGCCCTCGGACGAGCTGCTCGCCTTCACCGTCAGCCTCGGCTACGACCGCCGGCTGGCGGGCGACGACCTCGCCGGCAGCCGGGCCCATGTCCGGGGCCTGGCCCGCGCCGGCATCGTCACCGACGAGGAGGCCGGCATCGTGCTCGCCGCCCTCGACCGGGTGGAGGACGAGCTGCGGTCCGGCGAGTTCGCCTTCGAGCGCAGCGACGAGGACATCCACACCGCCATCGAGCGCCGGGTCACGGCCCTGGCCGGACCGCCCGGCGCCAAGCTCCACACCGGCCGCAGCCGCAACGACCAGGTCGCCACCGACCTGCGCCTGTGGGCCCGGCGCGAGCTGGGCGTGGTGGCGTCCCGGGTGCTGGGCCTGCAGCGCACGCTGCTGGAGCGGGCCCGTGACGCCGGTCCCGCCTACCTGCCCGGCTACACCCACCTCCAGCGGGCCCAGCCCGTGCTGCTGGCCCACCACCTGCTGGCCCACGGCTGGGCGCTGTCGCGGGACGTCGACCGGCTGGTGGACTGCCGCCACCGCCTCGACGTGTCGCCGCTGGGGGCGGGCGCACTGGCGGGATCGTCGCTGCCCCTCGACCCCGACTTCACCGCGGCCGAGCTGGGCTTCGCGGGGCGGTTCGAGAACAGCCTCGACGCGGTGAGCGACCGCGACTTCGTGGCCGAGTCGCTGTTCGCCCTGAGCCTGGTGGCCATCCACCTGTCCCGCATGGGCGAGGAGGTCATCCTCTGGGCGAGCGACGAGTTCGGCTTCGCCCGGCTGGACGACGCCTACTCGACGGGGTCGTCGATGATGCCCCAGAAGAAGAACCCGGACATCGCCGAGCTGGCCCGGGGCCGCTCCGGCCGGGTGATCGGCCATCTCACCGGCCTGCTGGCCACGCTCAAGGGCCTGCCGCTCAGCTACAACCGGGATCTCCAGGAGGACAAGGAGCCGCTGTTCGACGCGGCCGACCAGGTCGGCCGGGCGCTGTCGGCCATGACCGGCCTCTACGCCACGCTGGCGTTCGACGTGGAGCGGATGCAGGCGGCCGCCGACTCGCCCTACGCCGCCGCCACCGACCTGGCCGAGCTGCTGGTCGAGCGGGGCGTTCCCTTCCGTGACGCGCACGCGCTGGTGGGCGCGCTGGTCCGGGACAGCCTGGAGCGCCACGTGCCCTTGGCCGAGCTCGTCGCCGCCCACCCCTCCCTGGGCGCCGACGGTGCCGCCCTGCTGGAGCCGGGCCGGGCGGTCACCCGCCGCACCACTCCGGGTGGCGCCGGGCCGGACGCGGTGGCGGTGCAGCTGGAGCGCTTCGCCCGCCGCCTGGACGCCGACGCCTCCCGCGTCGGGTAGAACGGCGGGCATGCCCCCTGCGGTCGTGGCCCGAGGTTTCTACGCCCGCGACCCCCGTGCGGTGGCCCCGGACCTGCTGGGCAAGCTCCTGGTCCACGATTCTCCGGACGGCGTGCGCCGCTCGGGCCGCATCGTGGAGGTCGAGGCCTACTGCGGCTCGGCCGACCCGGGCAGCCACGCCTACCGCGGCGAGACCGCCCGCAACCGCACCATGTTCGGTCCCCCGGGGCACCTGTACGTCTACTTCACCTACGGCATGCACTGGTGCGCCAACGTCGTCACCGGCGACCCCGGCGAATCCGGCGAGGGTCTCGCCGTCCTCGTGCGTGCCCTGGCCCCGGTCGACGGCATCCCTTCGATGCAAGCCGCCCGCCCCGCCGCCCGCCGGGTCCGCGACCTGTGCAACGGCCCCGGCAAGCTCTGCCAGGCTCTGGGCCTCGACCGCTCCTTCGACGGCGCCGACCTGGTCACCGCCAACCAGGGCATCTGGCTCGCCGACGACGGCACACCCCCGCCCGCCACCCCGTTCCAGACCACCCGCATAGGCCTGTCCGCCGGCGCCGAGCACCCCTGGCGCTGGTGCGTCCCCGGCGACCCCCACGTCTCCGGCCCCGCCCGCCTCCGCGGCGCCCCCACCCCCGTCCCCGGCCCATGACGCGGCCCCGCCGTCCCCATCTCCGGTCGCCCCGACCCCACGCCCGCGATCGCCTTTGCTGCGAGCGCCGCCACCGCTTCCACGGCTCAGCCCTCGTCCGCCTTCGCCACACGCGCTCGCCCCACGCCTGCAGCCCCATCCACTGCGGCCCGCGGCTCGGGCCCATGACCCCGCCCCGCCGCCACCGCCCGCACGCCATGCTCCGACACCTCCCTGTGCCCGCCCTTCCCGGCAAACGCGCCGAGCCCGGGCCCTGCGCCTCCGGCCTCGCCCGCCTCCGCGGCGCCATCGGTCCATGACTCCCCGCCGCCCCCGCCTGCGCCTGTGCTACCCGGGTGACCATGCCCTGGCACCGTCGACCGACCTCGCCATCGCCCTCGCGCATATCGAGGCCGCGCTGCCGGGCGATCCCAGCCACGAGGCCCACCGCGCCCGCATGCGGGAG
>JBKPRV010000189.1:0-2998 GCA_046734715.1 Actinomycetota bacterium
CTGTGGGGCCGCGGCTGCGGGAGCCGGGGCCGCCGGGGCGTCGGGAGCAGCCGGAGGCGGAGCCTCCGCGGGCGCGGCCTCCGCCGCCGGAGCCTCCGCGGGAGCAGCCTCGGGCTCCGCCGGTGCGGGCTCCGCGGGAGCGGGTGCCTCAGCCGGCTCGGCGGGAGTGGCGGCCTGGTCGCCCGCGGGGGCATCGCCCACCCGGGCCAGCACGACGCCGACGTCGACCGTGTCGCCCTCCTGCACCAGGATCTCGGACAGCACGCCGCTGACCGGGGAGGGAACCTCCGAGTCGACCTTGTCGGTCGAGACCTCGAACAGGGGCTCGTCCTCGGCCACCTGGTCGCCGACGTTCTTGAACCACTTGGTGATCGTGCCCTCGGTGACGGTCTCGCCGAGCTGGGGCATCTGGATGTCGGCCATCAGTGGAGCCTCCGTCCCGTCATGTCCTGCACCGTGTCGCCGAACAGCTCGGACAGCGTCGGGTGCGGCTGGATGAAGGCGGCGACCTCGTCGACGGTCGCCTCCCAGTTGACCGCCAGGTAGCCCTGGCCGAGCTGCTCGGTGACCCACGGGCCCACCATGTGCACGCCGAGGATCGTCCCCGCCCTGCCGTCGGGCGTCTTCTCCGCGATCACCTTCACCAGGCCCTCCTGATCGCCGATGATCTTGGCCCGGCTGTTGGCCGAGTAGCGGTGCTTCGCGGTGACCACGCTGTAGCCGGCCTCCTTGGCCGAGTCCTCCGAGTGGCCGGCGTAGGCCACCTCGGGCCGGCAGTAGATCCCCCACGGGACCTTGCCGTAGTCGATGGGCACGGGCTCCTCGCCCAGGATGTCGCGGATGGCGACCATGCCCTCGGCGAAGCCCACGTGCGCCAGCTGGGGCGTGGCGATGCAGTCGCCGATGGCCCAGACGCCGTCCTCGCCGGTGCGGCAGCGCTCGTCCACCACCACGAAGCCGCGCTCGTCGAGCTGGACGCCGGTCCCGTCCAGGCCGAGGTCGGGGGTGGCGGGCTTGCGGCCGACCGACACCACGACCACGTCGCACTTGACGGGATCGCCGCCCTCGACGTGGACCACGGTGCCGCCGTCGCCCGGCTCGTGGCCGGTGACCTTGACGCCGGTGCGCACCTCGATGCCCCGCTTCTTGAAGGAGCGCTCGACCACCTGGGTCACGTCCTTGTCACAGCCGGGCAGGATCTTGGGCAGCACCTCCAGCACGGTCACCTGGGTGCCCAGGTCTGCCAGCATCGAGGCGAACTCGCAGCCGATGGCACCGCCGCCGATGACGACCGCGGTGCCCGGCACCTCCGGCATGGACAGCACTTCGTCGGAAGTCATGACGATCGTGCCGTCCACGTCGAAGCCCGGGATGCTGCGCGTGGCGGAGCCGGCGGCGATTATCACCGCGTCGCCTGTCACCTCGACCGTCTCGGACCCGTCGTTCGGCTCGATGGTGACCCGGTGGTCTGCGTGCAGGCGCCCGTAGCCGTCGTAGATGGTGACCTTGCGCCCCTTGAGCAGGGTCGAGACGCCGCCCACCAGCTCGTCGACCACCGCCTGCTTGCGCTGTTGCGTGACCGCCCAGTCGACCTGGGGCTCGCCGGTGTTGATGCCGAACGACGCCGCCTCGCTCACGGTGCGGTACACGTGAGCGGTCTCCAGGAGCTCCTTGGCCGGGATGCAGCCGACGTTGAGGCAGGTGCCTCCGATCCAGCGCTTCTCGATCAGGGCGATCTTGAGGCCGGCGCTCGCGCCGTAGAGCGCCGCGGCGTAGCCGCCGGGGCCGCCGCCGATGACGACGACGTCGTAGTTCTCGGCCGTGGGGACCACCTCCCGGGGGGTGTGAGTGGCCGGAATGCCGGTTGCGACTCTACCGGCCCACGACTACCCGGTGGCCGGGCCCCTCAACGCATCTGCACCAGCTGGACGGAGAACGCGACCAGGATGGCGAGGCCACACAGAAGGGCCGCAAAGATCAGTCGGCGGGTGCTCATGGCAGCCCACGAGCCTACCGGCGCGAGCCTCACACCCCGCAGCCGGCGCCCAGCACCGCAGTGATCCCACCGGCCGCGTCGAACTCGCAGGCGTACGTGGCCCGGCTCTCGAACTGGCTCACCGGCTCCACCGTCGGTTCCACGACCATCTGATGCGCAGCTCACTCAGCTGGTTCCCGGCTCTTGGGAACCTCGACGGCCGGGCGACCGTCCAAGGAGCATGAGCGCAAGGACGCAGGCTGGGTGGGGACGAGCGGCACTGGCCGTGGGGCTGGCCGCGGCACTGGCGGCCGGGTGCGGAGGAGATGGCGACAGCGCATCTTCGCGGGACGACTCGGCCGCCTCGGAGGCCCCGGACATGGGCTTCGAACCCGACGCCGGCACCGACGAGGCCGCCACCGAGGGAGGGGGCGCGTCGGGCGAGACCGCGTTGGCGGTGGACACGCAGGCCATCGCGGCGGCACGCGACATCGTGCGCACGGGCTCGATGCAGCTCACGGTGGATGACGCCGAGGAGGCGGCCGCCGACATCTCCCGCATCGCCAGCGACGCGGGTGGCTTCGTCGCCAGCGAGGAGGCCCGCGTCCGGGACGACGCGATCGACATCACCATCCGCGTCCCCGCCGACAGCTTCGAGGACGTGCGGGCCCAGGTCGGCGACGTCGGTGACGTCGAGGAGCAGACGGTGGACGCCCAGGACGTGACCGCCCAGGTGGTGGACATCGACAGCCGCGTCGCCTCGCTGCAGCGCAGCGTCGAACGGCTGCAGGGCCTCCTGTCCCAGGCCGGTGACGTCGGCCAGCTGGCGATGGTGGAGGGCGAGCTGGCCCGGCGCGAGACCGAGCTCGAGGCGCTCCAGGGCCAGCAGCGGGTGCTGGCCGACCAGGTCGCGCTGGGCACGCTGGACGTGCACCTGGCGGAGGACCGGGCGCTGACGCTGTCGGAGGACACGCCCGGGTTCGTCGACGGGCTGCAGACCGGCTGGGCGGCGCTCGTCTATGC
>JBKPRV010000190.1:0-7157 GCA_046734715.1 Actinomycetota bacterium
CAACATGGCCGCCCGGGCCGACCACCGGGGCGGGTCGCTCGACCTCGGGGCCGGGGACGAGGCGGGCACGGCCCTGACGTGGCGGGTTCCTCTCGCCGGCCACCCCTCCTGACCAGGGAGTGGGACCAAGGTCCCTAGCTCCGCGAGCCCTAGGGCCCTGCCCCGGTTCGCCCCACTCGGGTGATCGTGGCCTGCACACCGGTGTGCCCATGATCGGAGGATCAGATGCAGACCTTGGCACCGCCCGCTGCCGACGCCGGGCAGTCCCCACCCGATGGGCAGGGGTGGGGCACGGGAGCGGCCGCCATCGTGGTGGCCGTGCTGGCGCTGGTCATCGCCACCGTCGCGGTGTTCGTCCGCGACGGCGGCGGTGACGGCGAGTCCGCCGCCGGCGGCGACGCGTCCGTCGCGCTGAGCGAGTTCGCCCTCACCCCCGCCGCCGTGACCGTGCCTGCGGGCGGGTCCCTGAAGGTGACCAACGACGGCACGATGCCCCACAACCTGTCCATCGAGGGCACCGGCCTCAAGACCGCCGACCTCGCGGGGGGCGAGAGCGAGACGCTCGACCTGTCCGCCCTGGAGCCGGGCGAGTACCCGATCATCTGCGCCATCCCCGGCCACTCCGACGCGGGCATGACCGGCACGCTGACCATCCGGGAGGACGGGGCCGCCGCGTCCGGGGACAGCACCGGCGGCGCTGGGGCGACCGGTGGCGGGCACGCCGGCCACCAGATGACCCCGGAGCAGATGGCCGAGATGTCCCAGGCGATGGACGAGTCCGTCGCCTCCTATCCGGTGGCCACCGAGGGCACCGGCAACCCGGTCCTCGAGCCGACCATCGCGGCCGACGGCGTCAAGCAGTTCGAGCTCACGGCGGGGATCACCCCCTGGGAGGTCGAGCCCGGCGTCACGGTCGACGCCTGGACCTACAACGGCGTGGTGCCGGGGCCGCAGATCCACGTGAACGTGGGCGACCACGTGCGGCTCGTGCTCCACAACGACCTGCCCATGGCCACCGACCTCCACCTGCACGGCATCAACGTGGACAACTCGATGGACGGCGTCGCCCCGCTCACCCAGCCCAGCGTCCAACCGGGCGAGTCGTTCACCTATGAGTTCCTGGCCGACGAGCCCGCGGTGGCGATGTACCACGCGCACCACCACGGCCAGCTCCAGGTGCCCAACGGCCTGCTGGGGACCGTTTTCGTCGGCCAGATGCCGCTCCCCGCGGGCCAGACCGTGGGCGGCGAGGCGATCCCGGCCGACCTGCGCCTGGCTCAGGAGCTGCCGCTGGTGCTGAACGACAGCGGGGTCATCGGCTTCTCGCTCAACGGCAAGAGCTTCCCCGCCACCGAGCCGATCGCCGCGCACACGGGCGACTGGATCCTGGTGCACTACTTCAACGAGGGCAGCCAGATCCACCCCATGCACCTGCACCAGTTCGACCAGGTGGTGGTGGCCAAGGACGGCTTCCCGCTCGACCACCCCTACGTGGCGGACACGCTCAACGTGGCCCCGGGCGAGCGCTACTCGGTGCTGATCAACCTGGACCGGGCCGGCACCTGGGTCTGGCACTGCCACATCCTCAACCACGTCGAGCGGGACACCGGGATGTTCGGCATGGTCACTGCGGTGGTCGTCAGCTGACCGAGAGGGCTGGGGGCTTGCGCCCGTCCGTGCGGGACTCTCCCGCATGGACGGGCAGGAGCCCTCACCCGAGGCTGCGACGCCGGCGGTCCTCGAGCCGCGCGGCGTACACGGCGGCCTCGGTGCGGCGGTGCATGCCCAGCTTCATCAACAGGTTGGACACGTAGTTCTTGACCGTCTTCTCGGCCAGGTACATGCGCTCGCCGATCTGGCGGTTGGTCAGGCCCTCGGCCAGCAGGTCGAGGATCCGTCGCTCCTGGTCGGTGAGGTGCACGCCGGGCGGCTCGTCCTCGGGCCCCCGGCGCAGCCGCTCCAGCACCCGTGCGGTGACCGTGGGGTCGAGCAGCGACTGGCCGGCGGCGACCCGGCGGATGCTGTCCACCAGGTCATTGCCGCGGACCTGCTTGAGCACGTAGCCCGCCGCGCCCGCCATGATCGAGTCGAACAGCGCCTCGTCGTCGGCGAACGAGGTCAGCATCAGGCACGCCACCTCGGGATGGCGGGAGCGGATCTCGCGGCACACCTCCACGCCGTTGCCGTCGGGCAGGCGGACGTCGAGCACGGCCACGTCGGGGAAGGTGGCCGGGATGCGGCGCAGCGCCTCCTCGGCGGTGCCGGCCTCGCCCACCACCGTGACTTCGTCGGGCCCGGCCGCCTCCAGGATCTCGCGCACGCCTCGCCGCACGACCTCGTGGTCGTCGAGCAGGAACACCCGGATGGTCACGGCGTCACCGCCTCCGCCCGGTCCCGCAGGATCCGGCGACCGTCGACCAGCTCGGTGGAGATGGCCATCAGCCGGTCGTCGGGCCCCTGCGGCGCCCAGCGGGCCAGAGGTGCGGCCCGGACCGCGGCCAGCTCGGCGGGATCGGTGACCTCGCGGGCCACGCCCGTGACGAGCACGCTCCAGCCGGTCTGGTCGACCGGGTCGATGTCGTCGACCTCGAACGCCACCACCGCGTTGGCCGTGGCCGCGTCGAGCTTGGTCCCCCTCCCGGTGCGAATGAGGATGCGGTCGCCGTCCAGCCGGAAGTTGACCGGCAGCACCCGCGGCAGCGCCCCGCTGGAGACCCCGACGCGGCCGATCACGGCCTCACCCAAGAGGCGCAAGCACTCGTCGCGATCCAGGACCTCGAGCCCATTGTGGTCGAGTCTCATCGCTCCATCGTGACCGGTGAAGGACCCCCCAGCCAGGGCCAACCGGCGGCCCCCGAAGGTGACCTTCGGCCCTAGGGCCGGGAACCGCTCGTGCGTACGTTCACAAGCAAGCGGATCGAACGACCCGCTGAAGAGCGGAGGTAGAGATGAGCGTGACGACGGAGGTGCGCCCGGTCGCGACCAGCCCGGATCGGAGCGACAGCACGGCCACGGTGAAGCTGCGCCGGCGCACGATCGACAAGATCCTCATCGGCAGCGGCGTCGCGGTGGCGGTCGTGTTCGCGGCGGCCGGCGGCCTGCTGACCTGGGGCTCCAACTTTGCCGAGGACTACGTGCACGACGAGCTCTCGTCCCAGCACGTCGTGTTCCCCGAGGCCGCGAGCCTGCGTGATGACGGCCGGACCGACCTGGTGAAGTACGCGGAGGAGCCGGTCACCACCGGCGCCGAGGCCGAGGCGTACGCCAGCCTGATCGCCACCCACATGGAGGGCATCGCCGACGGCAAGACCTACGCCGAGATCGACGACCGGGGCGCCGCCCAGGCCGTGACCGACGCGCAGAACGCCGGCGCCAGCCAGGAAGAGATCGCCGAGCTGCAGGCCACTGCCAACCAGCTCAAGGGCCAGCGGGACTCGCTGTTCAAGGGCGAGACGCTGCGGGGCCTGCTGCTCACCAGCTTCGCCTGGGCCACGGTCGGCACCGTTGCCGGCATCGCCGCCTGGGTCGCCTTCGCCGGCGCAGCAGTGATGATCGCCCTTGTGATCGCCGGGATCTTCCACCTGGTGCGGACCGAGCACTGATCCCGACCTCGACGGGCGGCAAGCGATCGCCGGGTCTGGCAGAGGCCCGGCGATCTGCCGCGTCCAGGGCGTTGACCGTCGGGCCAGGTCAGGCCACGGCGCTGCTTCCCCCGGGCGACCGGGGGGTGCGGCGTCGTACCGCCGGCTCGCACCGCACGGGGGTGGACAGGCGGCCCCCCTCCCCCGCGAGGCGCTCCAGGGCCCGCACGAAGCCGTCGCGCTCGCGGGCGGTGAGGGACGAGAGCACGTCCTGGTAGACCCGCTCGGTGATGTCGAGGCCGTGCTCCACCATGCGACGGCCCGCGGGGGTGACGCCGATTATGCGGGCTCGCCGGTCGGACTTCGACGGCCGGCGCTCGGCGAGGCCGGCCCGCTCCAGCTCGTCGAGGGTGAACACCATCGTCGTCTTGTCCAGGGCGCACTCCGCGGCCAGCTGGCTCTGGGTGCGATCGCCGGCGCGCGCGGCCCGCAGCACGCAGAACAGGCGGGGCGTGATGCCGAGCGTCGCCAGCGCCAGCGTCAGCTCCGTGGTCAGGACGTAGCTGGCTTGGGACAGCAGGAGCGCGAGGTCCGACTCCATCGGTAAGCGATCGTACCTGGAGTTCATTCAGCCCAGCGGTGGTTCGGCCGCCTCGCGCGGTCAGTTCCGGGGTTTCGGCGGGTCTGTACCGGCAATGACCCACGACTCCCGCACCCGGTGGATCCTCGGGCTGGCTTCGCTGGCCAGCCTGATGGTCGCCCTCGACACCCTGGTGGTCTCCACCGCCCTGAGCACCATCCGCCTCGACCTCGGCGCGTCGCTGGAGCAGCTCGAGTGGACGGTCAACGCCTACAACCTGAGCCTGGCCGTGCTCCTCATCACCGCCGCGGGGCTGGGCGACCGGTTCGGGCGGCGGCGCCTGTTCGCGTTGGGCCTGGGCCTGTTCGTGGCCGCCTCCGCGGCCTGCGGCCTGTCCGGCTCGGTCGGTCAGCTGATCGCGGCCCGCACGGTGCAGGGGGCGGGCGCCGCGCTCGTCCTGACGCTGGCGCTGACCCTGGTGAGCGCCGCCTTCCCGCCCGAGCGGCGCGGCGCCGCCATCGGCATCCTGCAGGGCGTGGTGGGCGTGGCCGTGGCCTGCGGCCCGCTGGTGGGCGGCGCCATCGCCGAGGGACTGGCCTGGGAGTGGATCTTCTGGGTCAACGTGCCGCTGGGCCTGATCACCATCCCGCTGGTCGTGACCCGCATGGACGAGTCCCACGGCCCCGATGCCGCCCTCGACCTGTGGGGCCTCGCGCTGGTCACCGGCGGGGCGCTGGGCATCGTGTGGGGCCTGGTGCGGGGCAACATCGCCGGCTGGACCAGCGCCGAGGTGCTGGGCGCCCTGGCGGGCGGGATGGTGCTGTCCGTCGCCTTCGTGGCCTGGGAGCTGCGGGCCCGCCAGCCCATGCTGCCCATGCGCTTCTTCCGCTCGCGGGCGTTCTCGGCCGGGAACGGCGCGGCGTTCCTGACCTTCGCCGGGTTGTTCGGGGCCGTGTTCTTCTTCGCCCAGTTCCTCCAGACCGGGCTGGGCTACGGACCGCTGGGCGCCGGGGTGCGGCTGCTGCCGTGGACGGCCACGCTGTTCGTGGTGGCGCCGGTGGCCGGGATGCTGGTCGACCGCTTCGGGGAGCGCCCGTTCATGAGCGGGGGCCTGCTGCTCCAGGGGATCGGCATGCTGTGGGTGGCGGCCATCGCCGGGCCGGACCTGTCCTATCCCACGCTGGTGCCGGCGCTGATCGTGGCCGGGGTCGGGACCTCGATGGCCATCCCCGCGGCGCAGGCGTCGGTGGTGTCGTCCGTGCCTCCCGAGGCGGTGGGCAAGGCCGCCGGCACCAACAGCATGGCCCGTGAGCTGGGCGGGGTCTTCGGCATCGCGGTGTTGGTGGCGGTGTTCGCCGCGGCGGGGAGCTACGCCTCGCCGGCGGCCTTCGTCGACGGCTTCACCCCCGCCATCGCCACCGGCGCCGGACTGTCGCTGCTGGGTGCCGTCGTGGGGCTCGGCCTCCCGGCGCGGCGCCGGTCCGCCCGGGAGGCCGAGGGAGTCGCCGCCGAGCCCGCCCTGCAGGCGCCGACCGGGCTGGCCGCCCGATGACCGCCCTCCCCGCCGCGGCCGAGCTCGACGGCTTCCTGGCCGAGCACCGCCGCGAGCTCACCGGCTACTGCTACCGGATGCTGGGCTCGGCCTTCGACGCCGAGGACGCGGTGCAGGAGGTGCTGGTGCGGGCCTGGCGCAGCCTCGGCAGCTTCGAGGGCCGGGCCAGCGTGCGCACGTGGCTGCACCGCATCGCCACCAACGTGTGCTTCGACATGCTGAACGGGCGGCGCCGGCGCGCCCTGCCGAGCGACCTGGGTGCCCCGGGCTCGCCCCACGATCCGTTCCGCCCGGCCCCCGGGGACGCGTGGGTCCAGCCCATGGCCGACCGTCTGGTGCTCGACCCGGCCACCGATCCGGCCGAGGCGGTGGCGCAACGGGAGTCGATCCGGCTGGCCTTCGTCGCCGCGCTGCAGTGGCTGCCGCCGCGGCAGCGGGCCGTGCTCATCCTGCGGGACGTGCTGCGCTGGAGCGCGGCCGAGGTCGCCGACCTGCTGGACGTGAGCGTGGCCGCGGCCAACGGGCTGCTGCGCCGCGCCCGGGTCGCGCTGCGGACCGCGGACGACGGGGCGCCGGCTCCGGGACCGCTCCGGCCCGAGGATCGGGAGCTGCTGGACCGCTACGTCCGCGCCTTCGAGCGCTACGACGTGGACGCGCTGGTCGCCCTGCTGCACGAGGAAGTCGTGCTGACCATGCCGCCCCAGTCCTTGTGGCTGACGGGCCGGTCGGACCTGCGGGCCTGGTGGCTGGGCGAGGGGCGCCGCTGCGAGGGCTCACGGCTCGTCCCCCATGCCATCAACGGAGCGCTCGGGTTCGCCCAGTACACGCGGGCTCCCGGCCCGGGCGGGGCGCGTGTCGCCCTCGCCCTCCAGGTGCCCACCGTGGCCGATGGCGTCGTGCGGCGCCTCGACGTCTTCACCGACCCCGCGCTGTTCCCAGCCCTGGCCCTGCCCGTCCGGCTCCAGTAGCACGGTCCCGAGGCCGGCCAGGGCGACCAGCCGCGCCAGGTCCGGCCGCAGGCGCACCACGACCAGGGAGCCGCCGGCCCGCCGGGCGGTCAGCCGCATGCGGGCCAGCGCGTCGATCACCATGAGGTCGGGCACGGCCACCAGGCCCAGGTCGCACAGGACCGGTCCCTGCCGCCCGCAGCACGCGGCCCGCACCCGCTCGCACAGGCGCTCGATGTCCTGCGGCTCGACACGTGCGGGCACGACGACCCGCACGGGCCAGCCCGAACGGTCCCGGCCATGGGCCACGGCTCCTCCTCTGATGGCGGTCCCCTACTAGACCGCTCGGGCCCGCCGAACTGAGCGCCGGCCCCTACGCTCCCTGAGCCATGAGCGACTCAAGCGGGGACGAGCGCCAGGCGGTGCTCCCCAATCTGGGCTACCGGGACCCCGGGGCCGCGGTCGAGTTCCTGTGCCGGGCGTTCGCGTTCGAGGAG
>JBKPRV010000191.1:0-9362 GCA_046734715.1 Actinomycetota bacterium
GCCCGACGAGGCGTGGGCGTCGCTGTACCGGCACGGTGCCCGGCTGTTCCTGGAGGCGCTGCCCGCTTCCGCCCTCGCGGCGTTCCGGGACGAGTTCTGTGCCCGGGTGGCGACGGGCGACGGCGCCGAGCTGCGCAGCGAGTTCCTCTACTGGTGCTTCACGACGCCGGGCTAGGGCGCGGCGGTCAGCGCTCGGGGTCGCGGAACTTCTCGAACTCGTACCACTTTTCCTTGTCGTACGGGGCGTCGCCCCACCACTCCCGCAGGCGGCGCTCGATGTCGGCCTCGGCGCCGTGCGGCGACGGCCGGTAGTAGACCCGGCGTTCGGCCGTGCCCCGCTCACCCGCGATCTCGGGCGGCCGGTACTCCTGGGCGATGAAGCCCGAGGGGTCGTTGTGCGGGTACCGGTAGCCGCCACCCTCCTTCAGCTTGTTGCGCTGGTAGGGATGGACGCTGCGGAGCGGGCCCGGCACGGCCCCGGCCTGGCGCCGGCGCACGTCGCCCGACGCCCGCACCAGTCCGGCCATGGTCGAGTTCGACTTGGGCGCGGTCGCCAGGTAGATCACCGCGTGCGCCAGGTTGAGCGCCGCCTCCGGGAGCCCGACGTACTCGACCGCCCGCGCCGCGGCGTCCGCTACGACCAGGCCCATGGAGTCCGCCATGCCGATGTCCTCGGAGGCGAGGATGACCAGGCGGCGGGCGATGAAGCGGGCGTCCTCGCCCGCCTCCAACATGCGTGCCAGCCAGTAGAGCCCGGCGTCGGGGTCCGACCCCCGGATCGACTTGATGAAGGCCGAGATGACGTCGTAGTGATCGTCCTCGCCGTAGCGCAGCACCCGCATCTGCCGGGCCCGCTCGACCTCGTCGAGCGTCACGTGGCGCCGCCCGTCGTCGGCCTCGGCCAGCGCCAGCGCCACCTCCAACGTCGTCAGCGCGGCCCGGGCGTCACCCCCCGCCATGTCCACTAGGTGCGCGAGCGCATCGTCCGCGGCCGTGGCCCCTTCGAGCTCGAGCGCCCTTGCGACCAGGACGCCGAGGTCCTCCTCGCTCAACGGCTCGACCCGGAACACCATCGACCGGCTGATCAGCGGCGCGTTGACCTCGAAGAACGGGTTCTCGGTCGTTGCCCCGATGAGGGTGAGCACCCCCTCCTCGACCGCGGGTAGCAGCGCATCCTGCTGCGACTTGTTGAACCGATGGACCTCGTCGAGGAACAGAATCGTCCCCCGCCCCTCGTCCGCCAGCCGCCCCCGCGCCGCGGCGATGACCTCGCGCACATCCCGCACCCCGGCCGACACCGCCGACAACGCCACGAACTCCCGGTCGGTCTGCGCCGCCACCACCCAGGCCAGCGTCGTCTTCCCGGTCCCCGGCGGCCCCCACAGGATGATCGACGACAACCGGTCGGTCTCTATGAGCGCCCGCAAGGGCGCCCCCTCCCCGATGAGATGCCGCTGCCCGACCATCTCGTCCAGGGTCCGCGGCCGCATCCGCGCCGCCAGGGGCGCCTGCTGCGCCAACCGCTCCTGCAACGCAGCCTCGACGGGATCCACCGGCATCGGTCCCGGACGATCACCCCTACGTCCCGGCACGGCAGGAGGCTACCGGCCCCACCCGACCAGCCGCCTTGCGCAACCGCCTGATTCCACGGGGATGGCCGCCGACGGCCGAGGTGACGCAATCGGAAGGGTGAGGGCGAGCCTCACAGCAGTAGGCGATCCAGCCAGCGTCATACCCCTCTGACCAGAGGCCGGAGACGTCCCCGTCAGCGTCCAGTGACCCAGATGGTCCGTCGCCGGCACCGCGATCATCCGACCGGTGGCAGGGACGGCCGGAGGCCGTAGCGGGCCTCGACTTGGCGGACGATGGTGAGGAGGGTGGGTTCGGCGGCGTCGGTGGCGTGGCGGACGACGTGGTCGTCGGGGTAGCGCTGGCGGATCTCGGCCAGGCGTTCGGTCACGGTGACCGGGTCGCCGTCGGGGCTGGTGGTCTGGTCGCAGTAGCAGAGCTCGTCGTGAGGCAGGGCGTCGTCCCGGGGGAACTCGAGTGCGAGGACGTCGGCCAGGCCGCGCAGGGACGCCTCGACCGAGGCGCACGAGTGGTGGGCGACCAGGTTGACCAGGGACTCGTCGGCCGCCAGGCGGCGGAGGTGGCGGGCGCCGTCGATGGGGTGGAAGCCTGTCTCCACCAGCGGGGACGCGTAGCCGACGTCGTGGAGCCACGCGGCGGAGACGAGCCAGGACCGGGTGGCGGCGTCGCCCACGTCGAGGGAGGCGGCGCGGGCGGCCACGCCTCGGGTGTGGCGCCACCGGCGCGGGAGCTCGGCGGCCAGCATGGTGCTGGCGAGGGTGCGGGCGTGCCGGACGTCGGTCACCGCACGGCCCGGACCGGAGACAGGCCCTCAGGCAGAGCCGACCGGGCAGGACACGCCGGTGCCGCCCAGGCCGCAGTAGCCCATCGGGTTCTTGTGGAGGTACTGCTGGTGGTAGTCCTCGGCGTACCAGAACTCGGTGGCGTCGGTGATCTCGGTGGTGATCGGCGGGTAGCCCGAGGCGGCCAGCTCGGCCTGGTAGGCGTCCCGCGACGCTTCGGCTGCCTTGCGCTGCAGCTCGTCGCTCACCTGGATCAGGGACCGGTACTGGGTGCCCCGGTCGTTGCCCTGGCGCATGCCCTGGGTGGGGTCGTGGCCCTCCCAGAAGACCCGGAGCAGCTCCTCGTAGCTGAGCTTCGCCGGGTCGAACACCACCAGCACCACCTCGGCGTGCCCGGTGTTGCCCGAGCACACCTCCTCGTAGGTGGGGTTGGGCGTGTAGCCGCCGGCATAGCCGACCGCGGTGGTGTAGACGCCCGGGGTGCGCCAGAAGAGGCGCTCGGCGCCCCAGAAGCACCCGAGGCCGAACACCGCCCGCTCCATCCCTTCGGGGAACGGCGGCTCCAGGTTGGCGCCGAGCACCTCGTGGGTGGCGGGCACTGCGAACACCCGATGGTCCCGCCCCGGCAGCGCCCCCTCGGGGCCGACCATCCGCTGCTTGTCACGGCCGAACAACATGGGCCGAGGGTACCGGCCCACCCGAGTTTTCGGCGTGTCCTGCGTGAGGTATGCATGCGGGACACGCCGGAACGGCCGAGGAATGCGGGGGACCATGACCACACCGACACCGCCCGAGGACGGGGAGCCGTTTGGCGGCCCGCTGGAGCCGCCGCCGTCTCCGGGCCCGTGGGGGTCCGACAACCTGCCGCCCCACCCGCTTGCCGGCGTCGCCCAGACCATGGAGCGCCCGCCGAGCATCCGCACCGCGGTGAGCCTGATGCGTGTCGGCGCGGGGCTGGCCGTGCTGAACATCCTGGTTTCGCTGCTCTTCATCGACTCCCTCCGCGACCGGATCCGGGAGGACAACCCCAACTTCACCGAGGGCGAGGTGAACTCGGGGGCCAACGTCAGCCTGGCCATCGGCGTGGTCGTCGGCCTCGTCGCCGTCGGCTTGTGGCTGTGGATGGCGCACGAGAACGGCGAGGGCAAGTCCTGGGCCCGGACCGTGGCCACGGTCTTCGGCGTGCTGGGCATCCTCGGGTCGCTGTTCACGCTCCTCGGGGGCGGCGCGGCGGCGATCCTGTTCGCGCTGGTGGACCTGGCGCTGGCGATCGCGATCCTGGTGCTGCTGTACCGGCGCGACTCCTCCGAGTACTACGGGTCCGCAGCAGCCGCTTCTAGCTCAGGCCTGCCCGGCTAGGCGCAACATCGACGGGGGCACCCCGTCCACATCGCCGGCCGCGATCAGCGCGGCGCGCTCGACGTTGACCGCGTCGTGTTCGCGGTCGGTCCAGGCCTCCCAGGGACCTGACGCCAGCCGGTCGGGATCACCGCCGGCCGCGTCGCAGGCGCGCAGGTAGCGCTGCAGTGCCCGCACCTCTTCCTCGCCGCCGATGGGGCCGTGGCCGGGCACGATGATCGGCGCCAGCTCGACGAGGCGGTTGAGCTGGCCGGCCCAGGCCAGCGGGTCTCCCTGCCAGCACAACGGAGTGGCGCCGAAGCTGCACATGGCCCCGGCGAACAGGATCTGGGCGCCGGGCACCACCGCCACGAGGTTCTCGGCCATCTGGCCGCCGGTGGCGAGCACGGCCACGCTCGGCGTGAGCTGCACGTCCGACGCCACCACGTGGCTCACGGGCCGGGTCACCACGTCGTCGAAGGCATCGGCCTGGTCCGGGAACAAGGCGCGCCAGCTGTCGACGTTGGGCGGCTGGTCGAGGTGCACGCTGGCCTGCCGGCTGCCGTACACCGCCGCCAGCTTGAAGCGCCCGGTCCCGCCCGCCTGCTCGACGCCGCTGCCCGTCAGCACCGCCCGGCGGACCGGTAGGCCGAGCGCCTCGACCACGGCCGCGAACGGTTCGTACTGGTCCGGGACCATGAGCGTGTCGATCAGCGTGATCCCGTCCGGGTCCACCACCGCGCCCGCGTTGGGCGAGCCGCGGCCGGGCGGGCCTTCCGGCATCCAGACGTAAACGCCGGCGTCCAGCGGTTCGAGCGACATCGCCGTCCGAGCGTACGCGGCGCCCACGCCCCGCGGTCCAGCGGTCGCGGGCCGAGCACACCCACTACATTCCTGGGCGGGACAGGACGTACATCACTAGGCGGGACATGGAAGAGCACGCGGGCAGCTTGGGGCCGCGGTCGACGCGGCGCATCCCCATCCGGATCGGCACGCCCCTCACGGGCGCGCCCGGGGTGTGACGCGGTGGCCCGCCCGGCCCCCGGGGCCGATCGCTCGATAGCGGTGCTCGACCTGCTGGCCAGCCACCCGGACGAGCGCTTCACGCTGTCGGAGGTGGCCCGCCGCTGCGACCTCAACAAGGCGACCGCCCACGCGCTCCTCAGCGCGCTGGCCGACCACGGTGTGCTGCTGCGCCACCCGGCGGAGAAGCGCTACTCGCTCGGGCCCCGGCTGGTGGCCATCGGGGAGGCGGCCCGGCGGGGCTACACCGCGCTCGACTTCCTGCCGCCGCTCCTGGACCGGCTGGCGACCAGCACGGGGTACGGGGCCCGCGCCTGGCAGCGCCAGGACGACCACATGGCGGTGGTGGCGCAGTCGCCGCGGCGGGTCGAGGGGGGCGAGGTGCGCCTGCCGTTGACCCCGCCGGTCGGCGCGCTGTTCATGGCTTGGAGCGACAGCCCCAGCGTGGAGGCCTGGCTCGCCCGCGCCCCGGCGGCCGAGGTGGTGCGCCCGGCGCTCGACGCGTTGCCCGCCCTGCGGCGCATGGGCTTCGCCGTGACGCTGGCGACGCCCGAGTGGCGGGCGCTCACCGAGCCCCACCCGACCCTGAGCGCCCCCGGCGCCCCCGCCGGGAGCGAGGCCCCGGTCGACGAGCTGCGCCGCCTGCTGGGCGCGGTGGCCCACCAGAGGGTGCTGGCCGCCGACATCGACCCCGCGGCGACCTACCTGCCGGCCGAGGTGGCGGCGCCGGTGTTCTCCGCCACCGGCCGGGCCGACCTTGAGCTGGCCCTGACCGTGCCGCCGGGCGTGGACCTGAACGGCGCGCGGGTGCTCGCCCTGGGCCGGGAGGTGGCCGCCACGGCCGACGAGCTGACCGAGGCGGTGCGAGGCCAGCGACCCACCGACACCTGACGCCCGCGCCACCTTTCCGCCCCGCGAGCAGGGATCTACCGTCTTGGCATGCCCGAATATGAGGCCCCCCTGGCGGACATGCGCTTCGTGCTCGAGAACATCGTGGACCTGGCCGCGCTGGCGCAGCTCCCCGGCTTCGAGCACGCCGACCCGGACATGGTCTACGGCGTCCTCGCCGAGTCGGGTCGCTTCTTCTCCCAGGAGTTCGCCCCCCTGAACCGCGTGGGCGACACGCAGCACAGCCGCCGCTCCGAGGACGGGTCGGTGACGACGCCCGACGGCTTCGTGCGGGCCTACCGGCGCTACGTGGACGCGGGCTGGCAGGGCGTCCCCTTCCCGGCGGAGTACGGCGGGGGCGGGTTCCCTTGGCTCATCGCCATCGCCATGCAGGAGATGATGACGGCCGCCAACATGGCGTTCTCGCTGTGCCCGCTGCTGACCCAGGGCGCCATCGACATGCTGCTGCACTACGGGTCGGAGGAGCAGCGGGAGGTGTACCTGCCCCGCATGGTCTCGGGCGAGTGGACCGGCACCATGAACCTGACCGAGCCCCAGGCGGGATCGGACGTCGGCGCCCTCACGACCCGGGCGGTCCCGGCCGACGACGGCACCTGGCGCATCACCGGCCAGAAGATCTTCATCACCTACGGCGAGCACGACCTGTCCGCCAACATCGTGCACCTGGTGCTGGCCCGCGTGCCCGACGCGCCGCCCGGCACCAAGGGTATCTCCTGCTTCATCGTGCCCAAGTTCCTGGTGAACGAGGACGGCTCCCCGGGCGAGCGCAACGCGCTGGAGTGCGTGTCGATCGAGCAGAAGATGGGCATCAACGCCAGCCCCACGTGCGTGATGGCCTACGACGGCGCGGTCGGCTATCTCATCGGCGAGCCCAACCAGGGCATGCGCTACATGTTCAAGATGATGAACAACGCGCGCCTGTCGGTGGGCGTCGAGGGCCTGTCGCTGGGGGAGCGGGCCTACCAGCAGGCCGTGGCCTACGCCCGCGAGCGGCGCCAGGGCCGGGCCGTGGGGGCGCCGTCGGGCGCCGAGTCGCCCATCGTGGACCACCCCGACGTCCGCCGCATGCTGCTCACGATGCGGGCCCAGATCGAAGCCCTGCGCTGCCTGGCCTACCTCAACGCCGAGAGCCTGGACATCGCCGCCCGGCACCCCGACCCGGCGGTCGCCACCGCCCGCCAGGAGCTGGCGGACCTGCTCACCCCCATCACCAAGGGCTGGGGGACCGACCTCGGCGTGGAGCTGACCTCGCTGGCCGTGCAGGTCCACGGCGGCATGGGCTACATCGAGGAGACCGGCGTGGCCCAGCACTACCGCGACGCGCGCATCGCTCCGATCTATGAGGGCACCAACGGCATCCAGGCCCTCGACATGGTGGGACGCAAGCTGTTCATGCGGGGCGGCGGGGCCATGGCCGACTACCTCGCCGGCATCGAGGCCACCGCGGCCGAGCTGTCGGGCGCCTCCGAGCCGGCCCTCGCCACCATCGGCAAGCAGCTGGCCGAGGCCCACGCCGCGCTGCGCCAGACCACCGACTGGCTGCTGGCCAACACCCCGGCCGATACCAACAACTCCCTGGCCGGTGCCTCGCCCTACCTGCGCATGTGCGGGATCGTGACCGGAGGCTGGCTGCTCGCCCGGTCGGCGGCGGCCGCCCAGCGATCCCTGGCCGAGGGCAGGGGCGACGCCGGGTTCCTGGCCCAGAAGGTGGTGACGGCGAAGTTCTACGCCGAGCAGCTGCTGCCCCAGGCCGCGGGCCTGGCGCCCGCAGTCACCGCGGGCCCGGGCGACCTACTGGCCGCCGTCTTCTGACAGCACCGTGGCCGACAGGTCGGGCCAGCGGTCCCGCGCCCAGTCCCCGAACTCACGGTCGGTCAGCACCGCGCACGCCACGCCCGCGTCGGGGTCGACCCACAGGAACGTGCCCGCCCCGCCGAAGTGCCCGAACGTGCGAGGCGAGCCGCCGGGTGCCGTCCAGTGCGGCGACTTGGCCCCCTTGAGCTCGAAGCCGAGGCCCCACGGGTTGGGGTCGAAACTGCCCAGCCCCGGGACCACCCCCGCGAGGCCCGGGAACTGCTCGGCGGTCGCGTCGGCGAGCGTCTCGGCGGCCACAAGCGTGGGCGCCAGCAGCTCCGCGGCCAGCCGGGCGAGATCCGCGCCGCTCGACCAGGCGTCCTTGGCGGGCGAGCCCCGTAGCTGGGTGGCGCCCATCCCCAGCGGCCCTAGCACGGCCTCGGCGAGGTAGCCGGCCGCGGTCATCCCCGCCGCCGCGGCCAACGTCTCGCCCAGCACCTCGAAGCCGGTGTTGGAGTAGATGCGGCGTCGACCGGGCGCCGCCAGCGGCGTCTCGCCCTCGAAGGGCAGGCCGGAGGCGTGCGCCAGCAGGTGGCGGACGGTGGCACCCGGCGGACCGGCCGGTTGGTCCAGCGCCAGCGTGCCCTCCTCCACCGCCACGAGGCAGGCGAGGGCGAACAGCGGCTTGGTCACCGAGGCCAGAGCCGTCACCCAACCCGTGTCGCCTGCGGTCTCCCGCACACCGGTCCGGTCGACCACGGCACCGGCCGCGTGGTCGACCGGCCAGGCGGCGAGGGCGTCCAGGGCGGCCACGCCCGGGCACCCTACCGGCGGCACGCTCCCGGCCGGGCGGGTCGGCTTCGGGACCGCGCCGGGGTAGCAATTAGCATCCCGACGTGCCCGCGGAGCCCCCGGATCCTGACGACGAGCACGCCGACGCGCTCGTTCGGCGGAACTTCGCCTTCATCGACCTCTGCGGCTTCACGTCCCTGACCGACGAGTACGGGGTGGGGGCGGCGGTGGCCGCCCTGTCCACGTTCCGGGCGGTGGTGCGCGAGCGCGCCGGCTGGCGGGGCGTGCGGGTCGCCAAGTGGCTGGGTGACGGGGCCATGCTCGTGGCGACCGAGCCGCGCCCGCTGCTCGATGCCGTGCTGCGCATGGAGCAGGCGCTCGACCTGCGAGGCTGCGCCCTCCCGCTGCGGGGCGGCATCGCCGCCGGCCGGGTGATCCTGTTCGAGGGCGACGACTACATCGGACGCCCGGTCAACCTGGCGGCCCGGCTGTGCGACGAGGCGCTGCCTCACCAGTTGCTCGTGACCGCTTCGCTGTTCGACGCCTCCGGCGACGGCCTGGCCCACCGCCGGCTCGGCCCTCATACGATCCGCGGCTTCACCCGCCAGGTCGAGGTCGTCGACATGAGCGAGGGCGGCCACCACGTCACCCCCAACTGATTCCAGAGACCCGCTAGTCACCCCCAACTAGGGCCGCGAACCGCCCTACCGATAGAATTGTCGGAAACCATGCGCAACGAAGAACAAGAGACGTTCTCTGCGCTGGGCGTGTCACCTGATCTAGTGGCCGTGCTCGACCGCGCGGGCCTCACGACAGCCTTTCCCGTCCAGCGCCTCTGCATCCCCGATGCCCTTGCCGGACGTGACGTGTGCGGCAAGGCCAAGACCGGGTCAGGCAAGACCCTCGCGTTCGGCCTCCCCCTGGTCGAGCGGGTCCCCGCCGCGTCCCCCAAGCGGCCGACCGGCCTGGTGCTGGTCCCCACCCGCGAGCTGGCCCTCCAGGTGACCGACGTGCTGCGCCCCCTGGTCGAGGCGCGCAAGCTGCGGCTGGTGGCCGTCTACGGCGGCGCCCAGATGCGGGCGCAGATCTCCGCCCTCGAGGCGGGCGCCGAGATCGTCGTGGCCACCCCGGGCC
>JBKPRV010000192.1:0-34318 GCA_046734715.1 Actinomycetota bacterium
GGGTGGCGCTCGGCGTGCCCCGGGCCGGCCGCTCCCGCAAGGACGTGGCGTCGATCGCCGCCCTGGGCGGCCTGGCCGGCGCGTTGGTGGTGCTGGCGCTCTCGCTGCTCAGCGGACCGCTGCTGGACGCCCTGAACGTGAGCCAGCCGGCGTTCCGGGTCGCGGTCGGCGTCGTGGCCGCGGTCACCGGTGCCGTCACCCTCGTGCGCCCGACCCCGGCCCCCGACCCCGCGCTGGACGGCCGCCGCGCCGCGCTGATCCCCGTGGCCGTCCCGCTCGTCGTCCGCCCGGCCCTGGTGTTCCTGGCCCTCAGCGCCCACGCCGACCGGGGCGTCCCAGTGGTCGCGGTGGCCCTCGCCCTGTCGGTGGCGCTCCTGGCCGCCGTCGCCGCCCAGCTCCCACCCGAGGCCCCGGGCGCTCGCGCCGTCAGGTGGGTGGCCCGCGCCACGGCGGCCGCGCTGCTCGCAACGAGCGTGCTCCTCGTCATCGACGGGGTCCTCGCCGTATGACCGCCAGGCCCGCCCGCCCGGCGTGGTAGTCCTTACCCCGACGGGCCTGTAGCTCAGTGGTCAGAGCAGGCGACTCATAATCGCTTGGTCGTGGGTTCGATCCCCACCGGGCCCACCACCAGGGAGCGCCTTCGACGCCTCCGAAGTCGCCGGGATGCTTGGGGCCGGATCGTGGGGGTAGCGGGACGGGTATGACCACCACCACCATCCGAAACCTGATGACCACCGACATCGTGTCCGTGGACGAGTCGGCGACCCTCAGGGAGGTCGCAACCCTGATGCGCGACAAGAACATCGGGGACGTGATCGTGCGGCGTGACGATCAGATCTGCGGGATCGTGACCGACCGCGACCTCGTCGTGCGGGCCGTGGCGGAAGGCAACGACCCGACCACTGCCAAGGCCGGTGACGTCTGCACGGAATCCGTCGTGACCCTCCCGGCCGACGAGTCGGTCGACGACGCGGCTCGCAAGATGGCCGAGGCCGCCATCCGCCGCCTGCCCGTCGTGGACGGCCAGGATGTCGTCGGCATCGTCTCCCTCGGCGATCTCGCCCGCGAGCAGGACCCTCGTTCCGTCCTCGGGAAGCTGAGCGCCAAGCCGCCCACCGATTGAGGGCGGAAACCCCCCGGGTCAGGGAGCTTCACCCCGGCACCCCGGCCGGCCGGCGCCGTAGGGTGAGCGCCGCGGTGGACGCGCCGCGCCCATCGCCCGAGGGGGGAGACGGTGACCGAATCGTTCCGCTACGCGCCGACCGGATCGAAGGACCCGCAGTTCGGGGCGCCGGCCATCGACGTCGACGAATGGCGCGACGAGCCCGTGCGCCGCATGGCACCCGAGGACCACGAGATCGAGCGCGAGCTCCGCCTGTTCGCCGAGTCGCACTGGCCATAGGTCGCGTCAGCTCGACGAGCCGGGCCGCTCGAACCTCCACGCCAGGAGGAACGGGAGCTCCTCGAACGCCTGCCGCACCGCGCCGGGGACCACCGCATGGGCGGGGTTGGTCGTGATCGCGCTCTCCGGGACCAGCGGTTCGCGGCACTCGCAGACCACCAGCCCGGCGGCGAGGGCGGCGCTCACGTACTCGCTCACCGGGTGGACGAGGTCGGTGACGAAGTGCAGCTCGAACCCCTCGGTCTCGGTCGGGAACACGGCCGCGCCCCCGAACGTCGTGTAGTGCGGGTGCATGTCGGACACGATGACCGTGCCCCCCGGGCGGACCACCCGCGCGAACTCGGCCAGCACCGGCCCCACCTCGGGCACGTGCGAGAGCGCCAGCGAGCAGACCACCACGTCGACCGCGGCGTCGTCGACGGGCAGGGCGCGCAGGTCACCGACGCGGAAGTCACCGCCCGGCACCTTGGCCTCGGCCCGGGCCAGCATCGTGCGGTTGGCGTCGACGCCGATGATCTCGAACCCCCGGTCGGCCAGGTGGCGGCTGTGCCGCCCGGTGCCGCACGCGGCGTCGAGCGCCACCCCCGGTGGCACCGCGGCCAGCAGGTCGCGCACGACGCAATCGTCCACCTCCACCGCGGGGTTGGGGCCGTCGTAGACGGGCGCCCAGGCGTCATACCCCGACGCCAGGTCGTGTTCGACCACAGGGATCACGAGATTGTTGGGGAACTCGTCGAGACCCTTGACCACCCGGCACACGTCGTCGAGCCGCTCGCGCACCGCCGACGGGCTGGTGATGCAATGCCGCATGGCGGCCATGCCGGCCACGGCGGTGAAGTACTGCGCGGCGACCATCTCGTCGCGTCGCTCGGCCATGGCCGCAGTCTCGCATCCGCCCTCGACGCCGCGGGAGCGAGTTGTCACTGCGGCTCATTCGTCCCGCAGGCGGAGGGACTCGCCGGTCTCGAGCAGGGTCTTGAGGCTGGCGATCACCTCCGGCCAGCCGCCGGACTCGGGCTTCTCGCCGCTCACGGCCCGCAGCATCTCGCTGTCCGGCGCGAGCGCCTCGTGCACGACGGTGAGCTTCACGGCCGGCCCCGCGGGCTCGATGTCGAAGGTCACCTTGGAGAGTGGCTCCTGCCGGAGGTGAGCGAGCCGTGCGGTGTCCCATCCGAAGATGCGGGCGTGTTCGGGCTGGTAGTTGTGCCACGTGTACGACAGCCGCCGGTGGGGGACCGCTTCCAGAACCACTGTGTCTTCCTCCGAGGGCTCGTCGCCCCACTGCACGCGCGAGCCGGGCTGCCAGTCCGACCGGAGCGCCACTCCCCAGTAGCGGAGCATGACGTCCGGGTCGGTGAGTGCGGTCCAGAGCGCCTCGGGCGTGGTCCTGATGTAGGTCGCGTACACGAACGAGTCGGCCACGGATGTTGCCTCCAAGGTGGACTTGAGCGCGGCCAGCGTCTGCGCGTGCTGCCGGTGGTAGTGGTCGATCCAGCGCTCGGCGATGTCGTTGATCGGGGCTGCGTTCAGGTAGTGCAGCTTGCGGCGGCCCTGCCTGAGCGTGGTGATCAGCTCCGCCCGCTCGAGGACCGCGAGGTGCTTGGTCACCGACTGCCGCGCCATGGCGAGGCCGGCGCACAGCTCGGTGAGGGTCTGGCCGTTCCGGGCGTTCAAGCGATCGAGCAGCTCACGGCGCGATGGATCGGCGAGCGCCTTGAACACGGCATCGGCGTCCGTGCCCGTCTCGCCCTGCCCATCGACCGCCGGTGACGCCGGCACGGCCCCGCCCGTTCCTCCGGTGGTCGCGGCTAGGCCACCCGCTGGTCGGGGTGGGCGTCCTCGATGATGTGGAGGACGAGGTCGTGCTCGAGATACGCCTTCAGGGCGCTGAGGACAAAGGTGAATCCCTCTGTCGAAGCCCCGACGTGATCGACCAGCGCGTCACCGTCGCCCCTGAGCCCCGTCTCGGTGATCTCGACGTAGGTCCCGTCGCGGCCGCGGTCGTCGAAGCGGAACTCGACGTCCGTCGCCGCCTCGGGATCCTGGGTGTTCCAGCGGAAGGCGATGCGGAGGTTCTCCTCGACCTCGCCGACCACCACCTCGGTCGACACCCCGTACATGTCCCACTCCCAACGCAGCTCAGCGCCGGGCACCATCGGCCCGGTGCTGCCGGTGTACCAGAACCTGGTGGCGATGGCGGGGTCGCGAACTGCGTCGAACGCCTGCTCAGGCGGCGTGCGCATGAGCAAGCCGACCCTGACCGACGGGACCTTGGTGAGCTTCAGATCCGACATGCTGCCGTCCTCCTCGCTCGGGCCATGATATGCAGCCGATCGGCTGCATATCAAACATGTCGCCTCGAGGGCCTCGCTGTTGAGCTGGGCGTCGACCTCCAAATCGCGGACGATTGGGCTTGGCGAGCGCCCGATCCGCTCAACCTGCGGACGGCGCCACCAGGATCTTGCAGTGCTGCTCCGGGTCGCCCAGGGCGTCGAAGGCCCAGGCGACGCGGTCGAGGCCGACCTCGGCGGTGATCATCGGGGCCACCGCGATCTCGCCCTCCGCGATCGAGCGCAGGCTGGCGGCGAACTCCATCGCGTCGTAGCCGAGGGCGAACTGGAGGTTCAGCTCCTTGCTGATGCCGTAGTACGGCGTGACCGCGTCGTCCTCCATGCAGACACCGACCACCACCAGCCGGCTCTGGGGCGGGCACCGGCGCATCATGTCGTCGATGACACCGGGCACGCCGATGGCCTCGAACCCCACGACCGCACGGCCCGGGCCGACCCGGCCGTAGGCCGCCCAAGCCGACTCCTCGCGGGGATCGACCGCCTCGTCGGCCCCGAGCGTCACCGCCAGCGCCCGCCGGGCCGGGGAGAAGTCGGCGGCGACGATCGGCGCCACGCCCTTCAGCTTCAGCGCCGAGATCACCGCCAGCCCCACCGGGCCGGCGCCGAGCACGACGGCGCCGTCGGACGAGCCGATCTGGGAGCGGTTCACGGCGTGGAGGCCGACGGCCATCGGCTCGGTCAGTGCCGCGTGGCTGGGATCGAGCCCGTTGGGCACCTCCAGCAGCAGAGGGGCGCTGAGCAGCATCCGCTCCGCGTAGCCGCCCAACACCTCGTTGCTGTAGACGATCGGCCGGATGGCGGACGCGCTGGCCAGGATCGGGATCGACGTCACCAGCGTGCCGGACGGGAACGTCGCGGTATCCGGCCCGACGTCCAGGATCTCAGCGGCGAACTCGTGGCCCATGTACACGTCGCGATCGAGGTCGAGCTCGGGCTGGGGCCCGCCCAGCTCGGGCATGCCCTCGATCTGCCGGCCCACCGCGACCGCCCGGTGGCCATGGCGGGCGAAGTGGAGATCGGAGCCGCAGATCCCGCAGGCCCGGACCTCGACGAGCACCTGGCCCGACGCCGGGACGGGCTCGGCCACGTCGTCCCGCACCACCATCTCGCCTTGGCTGAGCACGGCCGCTCGCATCTCGCCCCCTTGGTCTCGGACCCGACACTGATATCGGTACCACCGAAGTCACGGGTACGCAAAGGCGTCGCGAGCCTCATCGCCTCGGGTCCGCTGGGCTGTTCGCTGTGCCAGAAACCGACACCAGTGTCGACACGAGCGGAGACGTCCACTAGGTTGCGGGGTCCACGTACCGGCGCGTTCTCCAGGGGGGCACAGTGGCACACGAGTTCCTGTCCGACGGGTGGTTCGAGGCGGTCGAGGCACTCGGGCCTCCGCCGCCCCCCTCCGGCCCCGACCCCGGCCCCATCAACCTGGTGGTGACGCGCGCCGGTGCCGGCGACGTCCAGTTGCACTTCGCGGCCGGAGCCATGGTCCGGGGGCTCGACGAGGCGGCGCCGACCACGCTGACCACGCCCTACGACGTGGCCAAGGCGCTGTTCATCCAGCGCGACCAGCAGGCCGCCATGCAGGCCTTCATGTCGGGCCAGATCAAGGTGCAGGGCGACATGAGCAAGCTCATGGCGATGGGCAACGCCGCACCGACGGCCGAGCAGGAAGCGTTCTCGCAGCAGGTCGTGGAGCTCACCGAGCTCTGACGACCCGACGACGATGTCGACAACCGGCCTGGGGGCGATCGTCGTCGGCGGAGGCATAGGCGGCCTGGGCAGTGCGCTCGCGCTCGCCCGGGCGGGCCACCGGGTGACGCTCCTCGAGCGCGACCCGCTTCCGGCCACCGCCGATCCCGGCGAGGCGTTCCGCGTCGAGCGGCGCGGGGCACCGCAGTCGCACCAGACCCACGGGTTCCTCGCCCGCCTCCAGGTGCTGCTGCGCGACCGGTTCCCGGATGTCATGGACGACCTGCTGGCGCTCGGCTGCACCACCATGTCGTCGACCGCCAACCTCGGCGAGCCGCAGCCGGGTGACGAGGACCTGGCCGTGCTGATCGTGCGGCGCACCACGCTCGACTTCGTCCTGCGCCGGGCGGTGCTGGCCCAGCCCGGCATCGAGGTCCGCAGCGGCGTCGCGGTCACGGGCCTGGTCACCGACCCAGCCGACCCCGTCCCGGAGGCGGCGGGAGGGCCTCCGACCGTGCGTGGCGTGCGACTCCGGGGCGGCGGTGGCCTCGAGGCCGACCTCGTGGTGGTGGCCGGCGGACGGCGCTCGCCGCTGCCCGCCTGGCTGGCGGACATCGGGGTCACGATCCCCGAAGTGGTCGTCGAGAGCGGCCTGATGTACTTCACCCGCTGGTACCGGTTCCCCGAGGGCCCCCAGTCGCTCGAGGACCCCAAGCTCGGCGGCGACCTCGGCTACGTGAAGTTCCTGGGGGTGCCGGGCGACGGCGAGACGTTGTCGGTGACCCTGGCGGTGCGCACCCGTGACCGCAGGCTGCGGGCCGCCCTGGCCGCCGACGACCGGTTCGACTTGGCCTGCCGGCTGCTCCCCGGTCCCGACCGGTTCTTCGCCGACGGCCCGCTCGAGCCCCTGACCGAGGTCATGCCCATGACCGGGCTGCTGAACCGCCTCCGCCGCTTCGTCGACGACGGCGGGCGCCCGCTCGTGGCCGGCGTGCACGGGGTGGGTGACGCCCACACCTGTACGAACCCGCTGTACGGCCGGGGCTGCACGCTGGCGATGGTCCAGGCGGTGCTGCTGGCCGACGCGCTCGCCGATCACCCGGACGACCCCGTGGCCCGGGCCGCGGCCTACGAGGCGGCGTGCGCCCGCGAGGTCGAGCCCTGGTACCACCAGGCGGTCGAGCTCGACCGGGCAGGCGCCGATCCCACGGGGCGAGGAGGCCGCGCCGGGCTGGCGGGATCCGAGCAGGGTCGGGCCATGGCCGCCGTGTTCGCGGCGGCGGCCACCGATCCCGTGATCGGCCGGGCGCTGGTCCGGTCCTGGAACCTGCTGGCCACTCCGGCCGAGCTGATGTCCGATACCGAGGTGATGACGCGCATGGCCGAGGTCATGGCGCACCCCGAGGACTACCCGCTGCCCGCCCCGGTGGGCCCCACCCGCGAGGCGCTGCTCGGCGCCCTCGCCATCCCCGAGGAGGCGCTGCATGCCTGATGTCCGCTCCCGCACGCTGTCGACCAACGGCGTCGACCTCCACCTGCTCGAGGCGGGGGAGGGGCCGGTCGTGCTGCTGGCCCACGGCTTCCCCGAGCTGGCGTACTCGTGGCGCCACCAGCTGCCGACCCTGGCCGATGCCGGCTACCGCGCCGTCGCCCCCGACCAGCGGGGCTACGGCCGGTCGAGCCGCCCCGAGGCGATCGAGGACTACGACATCCACCACCTGGTGGGCGACCTGGTCGGCGTGCTCGACGACCTGGGGGTGGAGCAAGCCGTCGTCGTGGGCCACGACTGGGGCTCGATGGTGGCGAGCCACCTGGCGCTGCTGCACCCCGAGCGCGTGTGCGGGCTGGTGAACATGAGCGTGCCCTACCTTCCCCGGGGCGGGAGCGCGCCGATCGCGGCGATGCGGAGTGCAGTCGGCGACAACTTCTTCTACATCCTCTACTTCCAGCAGCCGGGCGTAGCCGACGCCGAGCTGGGCGCCGATGCCGCCCGCACCATGCGCCGCATGCTGGCCGGCGCGACCTGGCGACCCGAGGCGCCTCCCGATCCCAGCGTGTTCGCCAACGACGGGCGGGGGTTCGTCGAGCGGATGTCCGAGCCCGACGCCCTGCCGGGCTGGCTGCCGGCCGCCGAGCTCGACCACTACGTCGAGGAGTTCAGCCGCACCGGCTTCACCGGCGGCCTGAACTGGTACCGCAACTTCGACCGCAACTGGGAGACCACCGCCGAGCTGGCCGGGGCCACGGTGAAGGTGCCGTCGCTGTTCGTGGGCGGCGCCCTGGACCCGGTCCTGCTCATGTCACCGCCCGGCACGGGCCACGCCTCGCTGGAGGACCACCGGGGCGACGTCATCGTCCCGGACGCCGGCCACTGGGTCCAGCAGGAAGCCCCCGGCGAGGTGAACGCGGCTCTCATCGGCTTCCTCGACGACGTCTGCCGCGACAGGAGCTGAGATGCCCGCACCCTGGCCCCTCCGCTTCGGCGTCTTCTTCGCGCCGTTCCATCCCGTCGGTCAGAGCCCGACGCTGGCCCTGGAGTACGACCTCGAGCGCACCGTCGCGCTCGACCGGTTGGGGTTCGACGAGGCGTGGTTCGGCGAGCACCACTCCGGCGGCTACGAGATCATCGCCTCCCCGGAGATGTTCATCGCCGCGGCGGCCGAGCGGACCAAGCACATCCGGCTCGGCACCGGCGTGACCTCGCTGCCCTACCACCATCCCTGGCTGGCGGCGGACCGCTGGGTGCTGCTCGACCACTTGACCCGCGGCCGCGCCATCCTGGGCGCCGGCCCCGGCGCCCTGCCCAGCGACGCGTTCGTCATGGGCATCGACCCGGTCGAGCAGCGGCGGATGATGGAGGAGTCGCTCGACGCCATCCTCGCCCTGTTCCGCAGCGAGGAGCCCGTCAACCGGGAGACCGACTGGTTCACCATGCGGGAGGCGCGCCTCCAGGTCCGCCCTTACACCAGCCCGCACCCCGAGGTGGCGGTGGCGGCGATGGTGACGCCGTCGGGCCCGCGCCTGGCCGGCCAGCAGGGCGTGTCGTTGCTGTCGCTGTCCATGTCGGTGGCCGAGGGCTTCGCCGCCATCGGCCAGGCCTGGGGTGTGGTCGAGGAGCAGGCCGAGCGGGTCGGGCGCCCGGCCCCCGACCGCCGGACCTGGCGGGTGCTCGGCGCCCTGCACTTGGCGGAGACCCGGGACCAGGCCATCGAGGATTGCACCTACGGCCTCCATGACTTCGCCGCCTACTTCGGCGGCGGGGCCGGGTTCGTGCCGCTCGCCGCCAACCTCGACGGCAAGCCGCCCACCCCACGGGCGATGGCCGAGGCCTACGCCGAGTCGGGCCAGGCGGTCATCGGCACGCCCGACGACGCCATCGCCTACATCGAGGGCCTGCTCGACCAGTCCGGCGGCTTCGGTACCTTCCTGTTGCTGGGCCACGACTGGGCCGCGCCCGATCGCACCCTGAACAGCTACCGGCTCTTCGCCCGGGAGGTGGTTCCCCACTTCACGGGCCAGCTCGCCGCCCCGCGGACGTCGCACGAGTGGGCGACCGGCAAGCGCAACGAGCTGTTCGGCCGCGCCGGGCAGGCCATGCTCAACGCCATCACCGCCCACGTCGACGAGAAGACCTCGGCATCCTCCGACGGAGGGTCGCGCTGAGCCCGGAGCTCGACTCCTTCCGCGCCGAGGCCGCCGCCTTCCTGGCCGAGGCGCAGGCCGCCGGCATCGCCTGCCCCGCCTACGGCGCCATCCTGCCGCCCGCCCTGCACGACCGGGCCCGGGCCTGGCAGGCGCACATGGCCGGCGCCGGCTTCGCGGGCCTGCACTGGCCGGTCGAGCACGGCGGGCGCGGACTGAGCCGGGCCCACACCGCGGTCTGGATGGAGGAGTGCGCGCGGGCCCAGGTCTCGCCCTACCTCAACCTGCAGGGCCTGGTGCTGGCGGGCGAGGCCATCCTCCGCTCGGGCACCGACGAGCAGCGCCGGCGGTTCCTGCCGGCGACGCTGACCGGCGAGCTGCTTTGGTGCCAGCTCTTCTCCGAGCCCGGAGCCGGCTCGGACCTGACCAGCCTCACGACCTCGGCGGTGGCCGACGGCGACCGCTACGTGATCGACGGCACCAAGATCTGGTCGTCGAACGCCCAGTACGCCGAGTACGGCATCCTGCTGGCCCGCACGGACTCCGCGCAGCCGGGCCACCGGGGCATCTCCTTCTTGCTGCTCGACATGGCCACCCCGGGCGTCGACGTGCGCCCCATCCGCCAGATGACCGGCGACCAGGAGTTCTGCGAGGTCTTCCTCGACGGCGTCGCCGTGCCCCTGGCCGCGCGCCTCGGCCCCGAGAACGAGGGCTGGCGGGTGGCCACCGAGGTCCTCCTCGACGAGCGCGGCTCGAGCGGCGCCGGCCTCGTGAGCTTGGAGCGCCGCCTCGACCACCTGCGCGCTCAGGCGGGCAAGGGCTCCGCGCACCGGGACGCCCTGCTGCGCCTCTACGTACGCGGCCAAGCCCTGCGCATGCTCCTCCTCCGGGGCGGCGCCGCCGGCCCCGCCGCCGCCTCGTCCGCCAAGCTGGCCCGCACGGAGCTGGAGTTCGACATCGAGCTGGCGCTCGCCTCCGTGCGCGGCGCGGACGCCCTGCTCGCCGGCCCGGCCACCGACCGCTTCCTCTACGCCCCCGGCATGCGCATCGCCGGCGGCACCAGCGAGATCCAACGCAACATCATCGCCGAACGCGTCCTCGGCCTCCCCCGCGAGCCGCGCTGATCCTGACCGCGTGACCCGGGGCGGGACTGTGCTTCTCCGCAGGCCCAAATTACGCAACTAATGGTTGCGTGTTGCCGCCCGCGGGGCTAGCTTCATGTGCAACCAATCGTTGCGGGAGGGTTGTCATGGAGTTCGGGACAATCGAGCGTGAGATCTACATAGAGGCGGATCCCGAGGTCGTGTTCGAGGTGGTCAGCAGCCCCGACCACCTCGAACAGTGGTGGCCCGACGAGGCCCACTACGAGCCGGTGCCCGGGTCGACCGGGGAGATCGTCTTCGGCGAGCGGGATGCCGGCGGGGTGGCGGTGGCGTTCGCCGTCGTGGACGCGCAGCCGCCGCGGACGTTCTCGTTCCGGTGGACACAGCCGGCCGGGGAGCCCGCGGTGGCGGGCAACTCGCTGCTGGTCACCTTCGAGCTGACCCCGGCCCAGGGCGGCACCTTGCTGAAGATGACCGAGAGCGGCTTCCGCGAGATGGGCTGGGAGGCGGCCATCCTGGAGCAGCAGTACCGGGAGCACACCACCGGCTGGGACTTCTACCTGCCCCGGCTGGCGCCCTATGTGGCGTCGCTGGAGATGAGGCCGTGAGCGCGGCCGTCGGGGAGCGGATCGACGACGACCTCTGGTCGGCGATCGGCGACCCGACCCGGCGGCGGATGCTCGACCTGCTGCTCGTCGACGGTGACGGCACCGCCACCAGCCTGAGCGGGCAGCTGCCGGTGACCCGCCAGGCGGTGGCGAAGCACCTCGGCGTCCTCGACCGAGTGGGCCTGGTCCGGGCGACGCCGGCCGGGCGGGAGAAGCGCTACCGGGTGGACGACGCCCAGCTGGCCCGGGCCATCGCGCAACTGACCGCGGTGGGCTCAGCCTGGGACGCCCGCCTCCAGCGCATCAAGCGGATCGCCGAGGCGATCCAACGCAGCCACGACGGCTGATCAACCAAATCAAGGAGCACAACCATGGTGGACATCCTGCATCGGGTCGGAGTCGAGAACGCTTCGCCGGAGAAGGTGTACGACACGCTCACGACGGTCGAGGGTCTCTCCGGCTGGTGGACCGACGACACGAGGGGCGTCGCCGAGGTCGGCGGCGTGCTGCAGTTCCGGTTCCCGGCCGGCGGCTTCGACATGGAGGTCGTCGACCAGCGACCGTCCGAGCACGTGAAGTGGAAGGTGGTCGACGGCCCCCAGGAGTGGATCGGCACGACCGTCGACTGGCAGCTCCGCCCCGAGGGCGAGAACACGATCCTGCTGTTCAAGCACGAGGGCTGGAAGGAGCCGGTCGAGTTCATGCACCACTGCAGCACCAAGTGGGCGACCTATCTCATGAGCCTGAAGTCGCTGGTCGAGCAGGGCGAGGGTGCGCCCGCCCCGCGGGACGTGCACATCGCGTTCCCCGACTGACGACGGGCCCGCGGCGGCTCTGCAGCTCGGCGATCACTCCCAGTCGATCGCCGAGCTGCGGAAGTAGGTGAGACCGTCCTGGGCCCAGAGGCGGCCGTGGTGGGCGAGGCGGGTGCGGTGGTCGGTCCAGGGCGTGGCGGGGTCGCCCCAGGCCTTCTGCGCGATGCCGGGCAGCCGGGGCAGGAGGAGGAAGGTGAGGTCGTCGGCGTCGCGGATGGTCTCGGCCCAGATGGCCGCCTCGACGCCGGCGACGAGCGGGGCCCGGTCGGGGCCGAGCGTGCCGTCAGGGTTCCAGTCGAACGTCTCGGCGACGGTCGTCCGCTGGTAGAGCCGCAGGCCGAGCCGACGCTGCCGCTCGGCTTGGGCCGGATCGGCGGTCGGCTCGGCGTACGGCACGTCGAGATAGCAGTGGCCGAGCGGCGACACGATCACGGGGGCGGCCGCTGTGATGGCGGCCTCGACGTCGCTGCGGGACAGGGCCAGGTCGGCGTCCAGCCGGGTTTGCACCTCGGGCGGCAGGTTCGGGGGCACGGGGATGTCGGCGAACCAGTACTGGATGACGTCGTCGGGCCCTACCCCGGCCCGGGCGGACTCCTGCCAGCCGAGCGGGCGCTTGCCGAGCGAGCGGACGAGGTCCCGCAGCCACCCGACGTACGAGGTGTAGAGGTCGTGGGGCATCCCGTGGGGCTCGTCCCCGCCGATGTGGAGGTACGGGCTCGGGAAGAGGTCGGCGGTGCCGGCCATGACCTCCTCGACCAGCGCGAAGGTGGCGGGGAGCTCGGGATCGAGCCAGGTGGCGCGGTGCGTGTGGCCCGGCACCAGCTCGAACTCCACCTCGTTGCGGCCGGTGTGCAGCGCCGGGTGCATGGCCACGAGGGCGGACGTGTGGCCGGGGGTGTCGACCTCGGGCACGACCGTGACGAAGCGGTCGGCCGCGTGGGCGACGAGCGCGCGGAGCTCGCCGTCGGCGTAGTAGCCGTCGTCGGAGGCGCCGTCCGGCCGACCGACGGGGAGGCGCCAGCCCTGGTCGTCGGTCAGGTGGAGATGGAGGACGTTGAGCTTGTACTGGGCGAGCAGGTCGACCACCCGGCGCACCGCTTCGAGCGGGAAGAACGTGCGAGCGAGATCGAGTGACAGCCCGCGCCAGGCGTAGCGGGGCGCGTCGATGATCCGCCCGCCGGGCACCGCCACGTCGCCCGCGTCGCCGGCGGGTGCCGTGGCCAGGAGCTGGACCAGCGTGGTCAGGCCCCGGGCGACGCCCACCGGGGAGACGGCCCGCACGACGACGTGGTCGCGGTTGACGGCCAGCAGGTGCCGCTCGTCGGCCGCGTCGCCGCCCTCGGGCGAGAGACCTTGCGGTGTGGGCAGGTCGGCGAGCTCGGGCGCGTGGCCCAACTCGATCCGGATGGCCGGCCCGTCCCCGCCACGCTCCTCGTCGGTCGCAGTCAGGCGCAGGCCCGTGCGGCGTGCCACCTCGGCACGGAACCGTTCCACGATGGGCGCGACCGCAGGATCCGTGATGCCGACCCCGGTGCCGGGCCGGACCACGAAGGGCGAATCGCCACCCTCGAAGCGAATCGGGACCGGGAGGACCGGCACGCGGCCGAGCGTACGGCGTCCTAGCGTCCCGGGCATGATGCGTCCCCAACCGCTCATCGCGGTGGCCGACGTCGAGGCGGGCTCGCGATGGTTCCAGCAGGTGCTGGGACTCACGTCCGGCCACGGCGGTCCCAACTACGAGATGCTGCTGGACGGCGGCGAGATCGCCGCGCACCTCCATCAGTGGGAGGCAGACGAGCATCCGCACATCGGGGACCCAGACGATCCCTCCCGGGGCAACGGCGTGCTGCTGTGGTTCTGGACCGACGACTTCGACGCCGCGGTGGAGCGCGTCCGGGCCCACGACGTCACGGTCCTCGACGGGCCCTGGTTGAACCCCAACTCGCGCAATCGAGAGGTGTGGGTGCGCGGCCCCGAGGGGTACGTGGTCGTGGTCGCGGGGCCGGGCGAGGCACCAGCCTGACGCTGGCGGTATTCATATGTACGTATGTATGATGGCCGGGTGGTCGATCGCCCAGGCACACGAGATCAGCTGATACGGGCCACGCGGGAAGCCATACGCGACGTCGGCATGCCGGCCACCACCGCCCGGGAGATCGCCCGGCGGGCGCCGGCCAACCTGGCCGCCATCCCGTACTACTTCGGCACCAAGGACGCCCTGGTGACCGAGGCCTTGGTGGCCGAGGCGAGCGAGCTGGTGGCGCCCGTGCTGGCGCTGCTGGAGGGCCCGGGGCCGGCGGCCGAGCGGGCGACGGGGGCCGTGGCGCGGCTGAACGAGCTGTTCGAGGCCGGCCGGTCGCAGGTGCCCGTCTACCTCGCCGCCCTCGCAGCCGCCCCGCACACACCCGACGTCCGCGGCGCGCTGGGCTCGCTGTGGGCCGACCTCCGGGCGCGCCTGGCCGAGGACATCGCGCGCGAGGTGGACGGCGGCAGGCTGCCTGAGTGGATCGCGCCGGACGCCATGGCCGCGGCCATCCTCAGCCTGGTGAACGGGGTCATCGTCGCCTCCGTGATCGACCCCGACGGCCCCGATCACCGAGCGGTCGCAGCGCAGTTCCTCGCCCTGCTGCTGGCGGCCGGAGGGCCCGAGTGATGACCACCTCGCGGCGGCGACCCTGGTCCGACCGGACGACCAGGATCCTGGCCTGGGCAGCCGTCGCGTGGACTGTCCTGGTAGGGCTGGCGCTGCTGGTCGTCCCCATGGGCACCAGCGTGGCGGTGGCGTCGAACGGCTCCGAGCTCGTGACCACCACGTCGCACGAGACGCTGCTGGAGCAGGAGGGCACGAGCGTGGTCGCCGTCCTGCTCGTGCCCGTGGCCCTGGCCCTGGCCGGTGCATTCGGCCACGGCCCGACCGTCCGGCGACGCCGCATCGCCGCGGGCTCGGCGTTGGCTGTCGCCTGCGTGCTCGGCGCCATGTCCCTCGGGATCTTCTACGTGCCCGCGGCGGCCGCGCTCCTGACGGCCGGGCTCAGAGCAGGGACTTGAGCAGTGCCCGGGTACGCAGCCGGGATTCGTCGTCGAGCGCGAACTCGACCGGCGTGAAGTCCGTGGTGCCGGCGTCGGCGAAGGACTGGATGCCGGCCCGCACCGCCTCCTCGTCGCCGACGAGCGACACGCCCGCGGGGCCGTCCACGCCCTCGACGTCCATCACGCCCCGGTAGCTCGGCAGGTCGTTGTAGTCCGCCAAGAACGTGGCGATGATGCCGCGCACGTCGTCCGCCTGGTCCGTGACGCACACCGGGACGCCCGCCACGATGCGGCCCGGCTCCCGGCCCGCCTCCGCCGCCGCCTTGGTCATGGCCGGGGCGATGAGGGTCTCGATCGTGCGCGGCCCGCTGAGCCACAGGATGTTCCCGTCCGCCGTTCCTCCGGCGAGCTCGAGCATCCGCGGCCCCATCGCCGCCAGCAGCACCGGGGGCGCAGGCACGTCGGCCGGGCCCCCGGTGGCGTCGGCGAAGCCCGACCAGATCTCCCCGGTCGCGTCGACCGACCGGTCCCGCAGCGCCGGCAGCAACACCGCGAGGTACTCCTCCATGTGTTGGGCCGGGTGGGCGAACGGGATGCGCAGCCGCTCCTCGATCACGGTCTTGTGCGCCAGCCCGATGCCGAGCGCCAGCCGGCCCCCGGCCATGTCGGACACCGTGAGCGCCTGGGCGGCCAGCATCAACGGGTGGCGCAGCCAGGTGGCGATCACCGCCGTGCCCAGCTCGATGGACGTCGTCATCCGCCCCGCGGCACCGAGCACGGTCAGCGCGTCGGGTACCGACAGCTGGGCGATCCAATAGGAGGCGAAGCCGTCCTGCTCCGCCTCGACGGCATGGTCGATGATCTCGCCGACGGGACGGTTGAGGGCGATGAGGCTCGAGCCGTTGATGCCGATGCGCATCCCAGGATCATGCCTCGCGGAGTACAACGGCGCTGGCAGGACAAGGAGCGGAGTCAGTGGAACGTGGCGAGTTCAGGGGCAGGATCGGTCGCTATCACTGGGAGTCGGAGCCGTACTGGCCGCCGGAGCGGTCGGCGCCGCCCGGCGCCCCCAACGTGCTGATCGTGCTGCTCGACGACGTCGGGTTCGCGCAGTTGGGGTGCTTCGGCTCCGACATCGCCACGCCCACGTTCGACGGTCTGGCCGCGTCGGGGTTGCGCTATGCCAACTTCCACACGACCGGCCTGTGCAGCCCCACTCGGGCCTGCGTGCTGACGGGCCGCAACCACCACACCTGCGGCATGGGCCGCATCGTGGAGCTGGCGTCGGGCTTCCCCGGCTACGACGGCCGGATCCCGCGCTCGTGCGGCCTGCTGCCGGCCATGCTGACCCCGCTCGGCTACTCGGGCTACGCGGTGGGGAAGTGGCACCTCACCCCGGACGAGGAGGAGCATCTCGGCGCCCGCCGGGACCGCTGGCCGCTGGGCCGGGGCTTCGAGCGGTTCTACGGCTTCTTCGGCGGCGAGACCCACCAGTACGTGCCCTCTCTGGTCTACGACAACCACGTCGTCGAACCCCCGGGCAGCTACGAGGACGGCTACCACCTGACCGAGGATCTGGCGTCCCGGGCCATCGAGTTCCTCGACGACCTGCGCCACGTCGACGTCGACAAGCCGTGGCTCCTGTACTTCGCCCCCGGGGCCTGCCACTCGCCCCACCAGGCGCCGGCGGACTGGATCGCCCGCTACCGGGGCCGCTTCGACCGTGGGTGGGACCGTTGGAGGGACGACACCATCCGGCGCCAGGTCGACAGCGGCCTCCTGCCGGCGCACACCGAGCTGTCGCCGCGGCCGGAGTGGGTGCCGGCCTGGGCGTCGCTGCCCGAAGCGGACCGGCGGGTCTACGCCCGCTATATGGAGGCCTTCGCCGGCTACCTGTCCCACACCGACGCCCAGGTCGCCCGGCTGATCCATTGGCTCGAGGAGCGGGGCGAGCTCGACCGGACGCTGGTGCTGGTCCTGTCCGACAACGGGGCGTCGTCGGAGGGCGGTCCGCGCGGCTCGCTCAACGATGGCCGGGCGTGGAACGGGCTGACGACCACGGTCGAGGAGGCCGACGCCCGTCTCGACGACATCGGCGGCCCCCGCATCCACAACAACTACCCCTGGGGCTGGACCGTGGCCGGCAACACCCCGTTCCGGCGCTGGAAGCGCGAGACGCACGAGGGCGGGGTCGCCGATCCGCTCGTGGTCTCCTGGCCGGGAGGCATCGCCGCGCGCGGCGAGGTGCGGCGCCAGTACGTCCACGCCGTAGACCTGGTCCCCACCATCCTGGAGGTGATCGGCGCCGACGCGCCGTCGACCCTCGGCGGCATCGAGCAGCGGCCGCTGGAGGGCGTCAGCTTCGCCTACAGCTTCGACGAGCCGGAGGCCGCCGAGCGGCACACCACGCAGTACTACGAGATGTTCGGCTGCCGGGCGATCTACCACGAGGGCTGGAAGGCCGTCGTGTACCACCCCATCCAGGCCGACGAGCCCGGCCTGGACGCCGTCGAGTGGGAGCTGTACGACCTCGGCGCCGATCCGTCGGAATGCCACGACCTGGCCGCCGCCCAGCCCGAGCGCCTGCGAGCACTGGTCGAGCGCTGGTGGGTTGAGGCCGGCCGGTACCAGGTGCTGCCGCTCGACAACCGGCCCTTCTCCGACCTCGTGCTCGACCGGCCGTCGCCGGTCGAGCCTCGCCCGCGCTACGTCTACCGACCCGATCGGGTGCCGGTGCCCGAGAGCGTGGCCGTCAACGTCAAGAACCGCCGGCACGCCATCACGGCCCACGTCGAGGTCGAGGGGCCGGGCCCGGCCGAGGGCGCGCTGGCCGTCCAGGGCTCCGTGCTCGGCGGTTGGTCGTTCCACCTCCTCGGCGACGGCCGGCTGTGCTACGTCCACAACCTGTCCGGGTGGCGCGAGTACCGCATCGAGGGCCCCGTCGGCGACCGGCTCGGGCCCGGGCCCCACACGCTTAGGTTCGAGTTCACGCCTGCGGCGGACGGCGCGCCGCACCGCGGGGTGCTGCTGGTCGACGGCGACCGGGTCGGCGCCGGCGACATCGCGCGGGCGACGTGGAGCCGGTTCTCCATCACCGGCGCCGGGCTCACCGTGGGCTGGGCCCGGGACTTCTCGCCCGCGGCGGGCGACTACCGGGGCCCGTTCCGCTTCACCGGCCGGCTCGACCGGGTGGTGATCGACGTCGACGGCGAGCCCTTCCTCGATCCCGAGGCCGAGGTGGCCGACCTGATGGCCTCCCAGTGATCGCGGCGCCCGCGGCGTAGCTTGGGGGGATGCCGGAGCCAGCCGTCGCCCGCCGGCCGCGGGGCCGCCCGTCGAGGGAGAACGGTCCGGTCGCGCCCAACGACGACCTCCTGCCGCTGGCGCTCGAGGCGTTCGCCGACCTGGGGTTCGAGGGCGCCTCGATGCGGGACCTGTGCCGCCGGCTCGGGGTGAGCCACAACCTCCTGCACCAGCGGTTCGGGTCGAAGGACCGGCTGTGGTACGCCGCGGTCGACCACGGGTTCCAGGCGCTGGCCGCCGACCTCGTGGTCGAGTCGGAGGCGGACGAGTACGAGGACGACCTCGAGCGCCTGCGGTTCCTCATGATCCGCTGGCTCGAGGTCATGGCCGGCGCCCCGGCACTGGCCCGGATCATCAACCAGGAGTCCAGCACCGGCGGCCCTCGCCTCGACTACATGTTCGAGCGCTACATCTGGCCGGTGACCCGGACGGTGAGCCGGTTCCTCGCGGGGCTGGAGCGCCAGGGGCGGGTGCGGCACCTCGAGCCCGGCACGTGGCACTTCCTCATGGTCCACGGTGCCGGGGGCCCGCTGAGCATGCGGGCCCTGGCCGAGAAGTTCGGCGGCGCACCGACGACAGACGCCGAGGTTCGCCGGTACGCCGCCGAGGTCGTGGACGTCCTCCTGGCCGGCCTGCGCACCCACCAGGAGCGGGAGGCTCAGGAGGAGCGGTCGGCCAGCTTGTGAGGTAGGCCGAGCGCGTAGCGCAAGCTGTCCTCGGCTCGGGCCAGGGCGAAGATCGGGGGTTCCTCGAACCGCCAGAGCCGGGCTCGGGTGCCCTGCCAGCCCGTGACGTCGAGGATCCCGTTGGTCGCCCGGCGGGCGGCCTCGTTGGCGCCCTCCATCGTCGCCAGGTCGGTGGTGGTCTTCACGTAGTCGGACGCGAGGAACAGGTTCGGCACCTAGGTGACGGCGGGCGGCCGCTTGGCCCACGAGTCGACCGTGTTGACCAGCAGCTGCTCGGCGTTGTCGACCGGCGTCCCGTGGGGACCGAAGCTGATCGCGGGGTCGAGGAAGCGGTGCACGACGTCGCTGTCGCGCAGGATGATGCCGTCCTCGTTGAGCGAGATCTTCATCTGCTCCCAGATCTCGTTGAAGATCTCGTCCTTGGTGCACAAGCGGGCGGTCTTGCCGTAGAGGATCCCCGGAGCGTTCCAGTTGGAGACGTCGACCGACACGATGTCGCGCACCCGGCCGTCGCCGTAGGTCGACAAATCCCGGTTCCAGAACTGGCCCTGGGAGATCGAGGTGAGGGCCCAGGGGGAGTCGACGTAGGTGACGTGGCCGCGAGCGATCGGCAGGGACCGGGACAGGAAGAACTGGACGCCGGTCATCCAGTCCGGCATCAGGTCGTCCAGCGCGGCGAGCGCCGGGTCCAGCGCGCGGATCTGCGGGCTGAGCACCTGCCGGGCGGCCTCGACCGGGATGGCCAGCACGAAGACGTCGGCGGTGACGGTGCGCGCCTGCCCGCCGGTGCGAACCCGGGCGCCCGCGATGGCGCCGTCTTGAAGGTCGAGGCCCTCCACCGTGGTGTCGGGAACCAGCGGACGCCACGGTTGCGCAGATAAGTGAGCCAGGGATCGATCCAGGCCTCGGTGGTCGGGCCGTTCAGCAGCCGGCTCGCCTCGTCGTACATGCTGAAGATGATGTTGGACACCAGGATGCGTGTGGCCTGGAGCCCGATCGTGCGGGTGCTGGCCAGCTCGGCCTCGGCGGCGACCAGGTTCCGGGTGAGCGACCGGGTGAGCAGGTTCTGGTAGATCGGGCCGAATCGCTCGGCGCGCACGAAGTCGAACCAGCTGATCTTGTCGTACTGGTTGTCCCGGCGGGCGTCGCTGGAGGTCACGAACTCGGTGAGCCGGGTGGCGAAGTAGGCGATCTCGTTCAGCCCCAGCCCGGGGATCACCCCGATCAGGCCGATCAGCGCCTGCGTGAGGTCGGTGAACGGGTTGACGGAGTTGAGCTTGCGGTACGGGAACGGGATGTCGAGCGCATCCCGGCGCGAGAAGCGGGCCTGCTCGCCGAACACCAGGTTGTCCTTCACCCCGTTGCGGTTCGACCCGCACGGGATCCGGGACATGGTGTCGATCACGTGCCGGTAGTAGCCGGGGAAGAACCGGAAGCCGTGCTCCCCGGGCAGGTCGGCGCGTGACCCCGAGCCCGTCCCGGGCGACGGGATCGAGCGGCACTTCCCCCCGGCCACCGGGTAGCGCTCGTAGACGTCGACGGTGAAGCCGCGCTCGATGAGCTCGTGGGCCGCGCTCAGCCCCCCGCAGCCGCCGCCGAGGATGGCGACGTGGCGCTTCCCCTGGTAGTCGGCGGCGAACGCCGAGCGTGACGCCCCGGCCTTGGGCGTGACGCCGATGATCCCCCCGGCCGGCGTGGTGAACACCGCGGCGGTGGCTCCCACCGCGGCCGCCTGCGCGAGGAACTTGCGACGATCCATGTCCGGCATGCCATCCCCCTCTGTCGTATCGAGGTCAACGTAAAGAGGATTTTGACAGACGTCAATATTAAAATTGGCATACGTCAACTAGAGCCGATCGGGCTTCCGGCGCCCCCACGTGATGAAATGGGGGCACTTACAGGGTGTAACGGGGAACCGGGGATCAGAGCGTGACCGACGAGGCAGCAGGTAGCACCGAAGGCGATCCGTTCTCCATCGAGCCCGACGTGCCGCGCCTGGCCCGGATCCGCAACGCCATCAGTGGGGGCGACGCCAACTTCACGGTCGACCGCACCGTGGTGAAGTCGCTGGCCGATGCCGCGCCGAGTGGCATCGCGGGATTGCAGGGCGTGATCGAGGCCCTGACCCGCTTCAAGCTGCGGGCGGTGCGCGCGGTGGCCGGCGAGTCCGATGTCCGCCAGTTCCTGCACGTCGGCACGGCCACGTCGTCGACGGACATGGTGCACGAGCATGTGCTGCCACTCGTGCCCGACGCCCGGATCGTCTACGCGAGCTACGACACCACCACGCTCGCGCACGTCCACGACCTGTGGCGGGACGCGCCCGAGGGGGCCGTGGCCCACGTGCACAGCCGGTTCCAGGAGCCACAGAGGATCCTCAATGGGGCGGCCGAGACGCTCGACCTCGGCCAGCCGATCGCGGTCTTGCTGCCGACTTCGCTCAACGTCCTCACCAACGAGGACGCCCAAGCCCTGGTGGACGCCCTGCGCGACGCTCTCGTCCCCGGGAGCTACTTCGTCATGGCCCAGACGAGCCTCGACATCTACGCCGAGGGCGCCGCCGACGTGGTCGAGCTGCTCAACGCGGCGCTGGACGAGCCCTACATCGCGCGCCGCGAGAGCGAGATCGCCCACCACCTCGAAGGCTTCGACCTGCTCGATCCCGGCCTGGTGCCGATCGAGCACTGGCGGAGCGACGGCGACCCGCCCTTCCTCCCCGAGGGCCAGCTCATCCCGCTCTTCGCCGCGGTCGGCCGCAAGCCCTAGCGCCAGCGGCATCCGTCCCGCCGCTCGACCAGTCCGGTGGGTGTGGAGAGGGGAACGATCGAGGCCGCCATCGCCGGTGATCCGGCCGCACTCACCGCCATCGCCGGTGATCCGGCCGCACTCACGGCCGTCGTCGAGGCGTGCGGACCGGTGTGGCCGACCTCGTCGTCTGACCGATTCAGCAGCACAGGCTGCCATCCCCAACCACCGTGACCGCGATGAGGCGCTGGCCGCCGACCTGCGCCGGCTCGGTGCCCTGGCCGGGGCCGGTGCTCAGGCGGTGGCGGCCAGCTCGTAGCGGGTGCCGACGCTGTTCTGGATGAAGGCGTCGGGCAGCCGGGTGGCGATGGCGCGCGACGCGTCCCAGCCGGTGCAGTGCGCCGGGACGATCACCTTCGGGCCCAGGTCGGCGAGGGCGTCGACCGTGGGCCCGATGATCCCGGCGTACAGCGGGCCGTTGAGGTGGAAGCCGCCCACCACCGCGTGGACGGCGTCGACGCCGGTGAGGCGGCGGGCGTAGCGGGCGATGTTGACGATGCCGGCGTGACCGCACCCGGTGAGCACCAGCAGCCCGGCCCCGCGCAGGTGCACGATCAGGGCCTGATCGTCGAGGATCAGTGGGTCGGGCTCCCAGCCGTGATCGTGGTGCACTTCGTGGAACGGCATGCCGGCCTCGAAGTCCGTGGTGCGAGCCACCTCGCCGGTGATCAGCACCGAGCCGTCGAACAGCAGCGACGGCTCCTCGTGCTCGATGACCTCGAGCCCGGCGCCCGCCAGTGCCCGCTTGCTCAGCGTGGGCAGCTCGACCGGCTCGACCCCGGGGAGGTTGATGCGCCGCCGGGCCCACAGCCCGGGGTGGACGACGATCGGAAGGTTGCGCCGGCCCACCGTCCGCACCAGCCCGTCGAGGCCGGTGGTGTGGTCGAAGTGCCCGTGGCTGAGCACGACGACCTCGACGTCGCCCGCGTCGATGCCGAGGCGGCGCATGTTGCCGACCATGCCGTCCGGGGTCATGCCCGTATCGAACAGGATGTGGCTGCGGCGGTCGCCCCGCTCGACGGTCACGAGCATGGAGAAGCCGTGCTCGGCCTGCAGGCCGTCCACCGTCTTGCCCTCTTCGAACAGGGGCTCGGGCAGCTGGGGCATGCTCGCCATGGCCAGGAGGCCGCGGCGCTTGGCCGGCCCCTGATCCAGCAGCAGCGCGTCGCTGAGGTTGTCGACCAGGCTGGTGAGCACCACGCGGTCGACCGGCTCCAGGGCGATCGGCTCCACCTCGCCCTCGCCCAGCGGGCGGGGTGCCACCCGGGCCACGGCGTCCGCGCTCGCTCGCGGTTCGTCGCACATGGCGCGGCTAGCCGGCGGGCTGGGCGGCGGCCTCGGTGACCCGCCGCACGCGCAGGCACGCCTCGACCCGGAACAGGTGCAGGGGGCGGAGGGTGTCGGGTGGGAGATCGGGCTCGGCCTCGCTGAGGGGGACGACCTCGGGGTGGTCGACCGCGTAGGTCGTGCCCTGATCGACGATGGTGGCAGACCCGCTGGCGAGAACGTTCTTGAGCCAGTCCGTGTTCGGTCCGTACGGCAGGGCGATCAAGAAGCCGTCCGAGGTGGTCAGGGCGGACACCGGGGTCTCGTAGTCCCGGCCCGAGGTCCGGCCGACGTGGCGGATCACCGACGTCGACGTGCCGGCCTGGCCCGCCGTCTTGAGGACCATGGGCTTGGTGGCCCGGCTGATGCGGCGGACCGTGTTCAGCACGGGCGGGGACTTGGCCCGCATCCCCGCGACGAAGACGACTCCGATCGCCGTGAGCGCGAACAGCACGGTGCCGATGAGCTTGGCGAGTGCCCGGATCATGGTGGCCTCCTCGACCGTGGTGACCCCAGGTTCACGCGCCGTCCGTGCGCCGTCCAGAGCCAATCGTCACGTCAGGGAATGGCACCGAGCTCCTTGAGCTCGATGATGCGGTCCCAGTCGTGGCCCAGCTCGAGCAGAACCTCCTCGGTGTGCTGGGCGAACTCGGGCGGCATCGACCGCGGCGCCCAGGGCGTGCCGCCGAAGTCGACGGGCGAGGCCACCATCTCGACCGGGTCGCCGCCCTCGACCGGCACGGCGACGAAACCGCCCGCGGCCCGGGCCTGTGGGTCGTCGACCGTCTCGTGGGCGTGCTGGACGGGCGCCCACCACACGTCCTCCCGGTCGAGGATCGGCGCCCATTCGGCCAGCGGGCGGGTGGCGAAGATGGCGTTCAGCTCGGACACCAGCTCGGCCGAATGCTGGAAGCGGGACATGATGGACGAGAACCGCTCGTCCTCGGCCCATTCGGGCCGCTCGACCGCCCGGAGCACGTCGGGCCAGTGGCGGTCGGCCTGGAGGCCGAGCATCCAGAACCGCCTGCCGTCCCCGGCCTCGTAGGCGGTGATCAGCGGGTTGGGCGGGGCCGCCACCGTCATGGGGACCGTGGGGAAGCCCATGCGCAGCGACATGCTTATGTCCCAACCGATCATGTACATGCCGATGCGCAGCAGCGACACCGCCACGAGCTGGCCCTCGCCGGTGCGCTCCCGGGCGAACAGCGCCGCGGACACCGCCCCGGCGGCGGCGAGGCCGGCCATGTGGTCGCCCATCCCGCCCCGTTGGTAGGGGAGGGGGGTGCCGTCCGGGGTCAGCGACGCGGCCACGCCGGCCCGGGACCAGAAGGCGCCCACGTCGTACGCGGCGCGGTCGGAATCCTCGCCCTTCAGCCCGTAGCCGGTGACGTGCGCGTAGACGAGCCGGGGGTTGCGCTCCGACACGGTGGCGAAGTCGAGGCCGGCCCGGGCGAGGGCGCCGGGGCGGGCGTTGGTGACCAGCACGTCGGCGCCGTCGACCAGCTTCCCCGCGATCTCGCGGCCCTCGGCGAGCGCGAAGTTGAGCGCCACGCTGCGCTTGTTGCGGTTGTCGAGCTCGAACGGCGGGCTCGTATCGCCCGCCCCCAGCGCGGACAGCAGGCCCCGGAACGGGTCGCCCTCCGGCGGCTCGATCTTGACCACGTCGGCTCCCCAGTCCCCGAGCACCGCCGCGGCCGCGGGCCCCGCGACCCACTGGCCCACCTCGACGACCTTCACCCCTTCCATCGGTCCAGGCATGGCCGCACCCTAGGCGGCGAGGTCGTCGATCAGCTCCGCAACGATCTCCCGCGAGCTGAGGCGCCAGCCCACCATGCGGTCGAACCGTGCGCTCCGACCGGGCTTGGCCCGATCCGCCTCCCACACCGCGAGAGCACCGCGGGTGTCGACGGTCCCGTCCAGGTCGGCCAGGTACTGGCGGGTCTGCTCGTCCCAGATCGAGACGGGCCCGCCCCGCGCGAACGAGTGGTCGCCCGGTGCCGGGCCGTCGGGCTCGCAGGCGTACAGCGCGGCGAGGAACCCGGCCAGGTCCTGGGCGAACTCCAGTGGGTCGGGCACGGGCTCGTCGCACAGGAGCCCGCCCTCGATCCACCCGTACACGGACCACGGCCGCGGGAACAAGGGACCCGGCTCGCCCCGCGCGAGCGGAGTCGGGATGGCCACCGGCAGGCCCGCGGAGGCGAGGACCGGCAGCCAGCGCTGCTCCTTGTCCACCTGGGCGGAGTAGACGTCGGCGCTCGGCAGCCGGACCGACATCGTCTCCCCCAGGCGAAACGTCGTGTTGTCCCAGCCGTCCAGGGCCACCCGGCCGACCGGAAGGCCGGCCCACTCCGGGAACTGGGACGCCACGAGCCGCTCCACCAGCTCGACCGTGATGTCCCCGTTCAGCACCGCCCGAGTGTGGCAAGCGCCCCGGGCTGGCTCCGAAGGACTTTCGCGGCCGCCGACCCGTAGGCCGCGGCCCAGGCTGCGAGTCCGGGAGTAGGGCGTTCCCCACTGCCCCCGGCGGCCTGGCGGCCTCACCATGGCCGCGTGATGACTGTCGATTCGCAGCGGCTGCAGGGGCGGCTCGCGCTCGTGACCGGAGGGGCGTCGGGGATAGGGGCGGCCACCGCCCGCCGGCTGTCCGGCGAAGGGTCGCACGTGATCGTGGCCGACCGGGACGGCGAAGGGGCGGGGAAGCTGGCCGCCGACATCGGCGGCGGCGCCGTGGTGGTCGACGTGGCCGACGTCGCCGCGGTGAGGGCGGCCGTCGCCCACGTCGAGGAGGCGTTCGGGCCCGTCGACGTGCTGGTGAACAACGCCGGGGGTGACCAGGCCGCCCTGTTTCTGGATACCGACGAGGCGGCGTGGGACGCGGCGCTGGCGCTGAACCTGAAGAGCGCGATCGCCTGCACGCACGCCGTGTTCGGCGCGATGGTCGGGCGCGGGGGCGGCGCCATCGTGAACGTGGCCAGCGAGGCCGGTCGGGTCGGCATGGTGGGCGGTGCGATCTACGCGGCGGCCAAGGCGGGGGTGATCGGCCTGACCAAGGCCGTCGCTCGGGAGGGTGCCCGCTTCAACGTGCGCTGCAACGCGGTGGCCCCCGGGCCGGTCGACACGCCGCTGCTCGAGGGGCTGCGTCGCGATCCCTTGGGTGCACGCATCCGCCAGGGCATGATCGACGCCACCGTGCTGGGCCGGTGCGGCCGGCCCGACGAGATCGCGGCGGCGATAGCCTTCCTCGCCTCCGACGACGCCTCGTACGTGACCGGCCACACGCTGGCTGTGAGCGGCGGGTTGTCGATGTGGTGAACGTCAGCTGCGGTGAGGGCGTCTGTAGGGCGACCCCTACTACCGCCCGCCACGTCTCGGCGAGACCCTGGTCCCAAGGGCCGAGGGCGGCCCATACGAGGGGGATCAGAGCGATGAACCGCTTCTCTCATGGTCGTATCGTCGGGGCGGCGCTGGTCGCCGTCGGCCTGGTGGCCGCCGCGTGCTCGGGTGACGACGGCACCACGTCGGACTCGGGCCGCGACCTCGGTGACACCACCGCCACCAGCGTCGGCACCGAGGCCACCGGCGAGCCCATCGCCGTCGGCTTCGTCAACAGCGAGGGCGGCGCCTTCTCCGTGCCGGAGCTGCGGGTGGGCAACGAGGTGGCCACCGACTACCTCAACGAGCGGCTCGGCGGCGTCAACGGCCGGCCGCTGGAGGTGACCCACTGCGAAACCGACGGCTCGCCGGAGGCCTCGATCGATTGCGCCAACCAGTTCGTGGAGGCGGGTGTCGTGGCCGTGGTGGAGGGCACCGACCTCGGCGGGGACGCCATGCTGCCGATCCTGGCCGATGCCGGGATCCCGCTGGTCGGGCACGTCCAGTTCGGACCCGCCCGGATGTTCGACCCCAACGCGACCTACTTCGGTGCCGCCGCCCTGGCCTACGGCGCGGCTGCGCTCCAGTTCTACGCCGACGAGGGTGCCGAGTCGGTGGTCTGGTTCCTGCCCGACGAGCCCAGCAGCCACGCGTTCACCGACGCGGCGCTCGAGCCGACCAGCGCGGCGCTGGGCATCGACTACACGACCGTCTACTACGACGCCGCCTCGCCCAACTGGGCGGTCCTGGCCACGACGGCAGTGGCGGAGAGCCCCGACGTCAGCGGCACGATCGCCGCCACCGACGCCCAGTGCGCCGAGATGGTGGGCGCTCTGCGCGACGCCGGCTACCAGGGTCGGATCCTGGCCGCCTCGTGCATGGGACTCCACGATGCCCTGGGTGACGACGCCGTCGGCGTCGACACCGACGCGGACCACTGGTACCCGGGCGACATCGACTCGGCGCCCGCCGCCAAGCAGGCCGAGCTCGAGGAGTACGGCGCCGTCATGCGGGCGGCCGGGCACGAGGACCTCATCGGCGGCAACGCCATCATCAGCTTCGCCGACATGATCAACCTGTCCCGCATCATGGCGACCATCGCCGGAACCATCGACGGGCCGGCGGTCGCCGGTGCCCTCGATGCGACGAGCAACTTCGACAGCTATGCCGGGCCGACCATCTCCTGCGACGGCACGGTCATGCCCGGCAACTCGGCCTGCAGCACCGACCTGCTGTTCTTCCAGGTGCAGGACGACGGATCGGTGCAAGCCGTCACCGACGACTTCGTCGACGTGACCGCGCTGGTCGGCTGAGCCGCGGCGGAGCACCGACGTGAGCGACCACCTGCTGTTCCTCATCGTGGGGCTGGGGGCCGGCGCCGCGTACGCGGCGCTGGCCCTGGCCCTCGTCACCACCAACCGGGGGGCAGGGGTGGTGAACATCGCCCAGGGCGCCATGGCGGTGTGGGTGGCGTTCGTGTACGACGAGCTGCGTCGCGAGGGTGATCTGGTCCTTCCCGCCGGGCGGGTCGACCTCGGCAGCGGGCTGGCGGCCGGGCCCGCGTTGCTCGCCGGCCTGGCCACGGCCGCGGCGCTCGGTTTGGTGGTCCACCTCGTGGTGTTCCGGCCGTTGCGCTCGGCACCGCCGCTGGCCAAGGTCGTCGGCTCGGTCGGAGTGGCGATCGTCCTCCAGGCGCTGGCGGTGCTGCGGTTCGGGACCGGCCGTCGGGCCGTGCCCCCGGTGCTGCCGGACGACCCGGTGCACCTCGGCGCGCTGAGCTTCTCGCAGGATCGGATCTGGCTGGCTGCCCTGGTCGCCGCCCTGGCTGCGGCCCTGTGGGCCCGCGGCCGCTTCACCCGGGCGGGCCTGGCGACGCGGGCCGCGGCCGAGTCGGAGCGCGGGGCGATCCTGCTGGGCTGGTCGCCCGACCGCCTGGCCGCGGCGACCTGGGTGCTGGCCGCCGTGGTGGGCGGAGGCGTGGCCATGGTGGTGGCGCCCACCGTCGGGCTCGACCCGGTGAGCTGGACGCTGATGGTCGTGCCCGGGCTGGCCTGCGCACTGGTGGGTCGCCTGAGCGCCGTGGGCACCGCCTGCGCGGCCGGGCTGGCGCTCGGCGCCGTCGAGTCGGAGATCACCTTCCTCTCCTCGCGGGACTGGTGGCCGTCCTGGGCCACCGTGGGCGTGGCCGAGTCGGTGCCACTGATCGTCATCGTCGTGGCCCTGTTCGTGCTCGGCCGGCGGTTGCCGGAGCGGGGCGCGGCGGCGGTGGACCCGCTGCCCGCCGTCCCCACGCCCCGCGTGCGGGCCCCGGTGGTGGGCCTGCTCGTGGTGGCGGGGCTGGCCGCGCTGGTGCTGACCGACGGCAGTTACCGCTTCGGCATCATCACGTCGATGATCGCGGCACTGCTGGCCCTGTCGCTGGTGGTGCTGACCGGCTACGTCGGGCAGATCTCGCTGGCCCAGGCCGCGTTCGCGGGGACCGCCGGCTTCGTGGTGTCCAAGCTGGGCACCGGCCTGCCGTTCCCGCTGCCACTCCTCGTGGGCGCGCTGGCGGCCACCGCCCTCGGGCTGCTCGTCGCCGTGCCCGCGCTGCGGGTCCGCGGCGTGCAGCTGGCCGTGGTCACGCTGGCTGCGGGAGTCGCCATCGAGCAGTTCGTGTTCCAGAACCCGCAGCTGGCGGGCTCGCAGGGCAACCTCGTCCCGGACCCCCGCCTGTTCGGCCTCGACCTGGCGATCCGCCGCGGGGCCGAGCTGGCGCGCTGGCAGTTCGGCGCGCTGGTGCTGGTGGTGCTGACCGTGGCGGCGCTGGCGGTCGCCAACCTTGGCCGCAGCGCCACCGGGAGGGCGCTGCTGGCGGTGCGGTCGAACGAGCGGGCCGCCGCCTCGCTCGGCGTGGACGTCGCCGCGGCCAAGCTGCTCGCGTTCGCCGCCTCCGCGTTCCTGGCCGGGCTCGGCGGGGCGCTGACCGGCTACAGCCGCGGCCAGCTGTCGGCCGACTCGTTCGCGGTGTCGCTGAGCCTGACCCTGCTCGCCTTCGCCTACCTCGGCGGCATCACCAGCGTCGGCGGCGCCCTGGTCGCCGGGGCGCTGGCGCCCCTCGGCATCGGCTACGTCGTCCTCGACCGGACCTTCGACCTCGGCCGGCACTACCTGCTCGTGTCGGGCATCCTGCTGGTGGCGACGGCCGTCCTCAACCCGGGCGGCATCGCGGGCACCGTGCGCGGCCGCCTGGCCCGGTGGTCCCGCTCGTCGCCCGTCCCCACGTCCCCACCCCCGCCGGCGGCCGAGCCGGCGCCGGCAACCGCAGGAGCACACACATGACCACGACGACCGCCGGCTTCGACCTGGCGCACACCGACCGGCTGCTCACGACCACCCGGGCCGTCCGCCGGCGCCTCGACTTCGATCGGCCGGTCGAGCGCGAGGTGGTGCTCGACTGCTTGCGTGTCGCCCTCCAGGCACCGTCCGGTGGCAACAGCCAGCCGTGGCGGTGGCTCGTGATCGACGACCCCGACGTGCGCGCGGCCCTCGGCGATCTCTACCGCGAGGGGTACGGGCCCTACATCGAGATGCAGAAGGCGGCCGTTCGCGAGGCCGGGGGCGACGACGACAGTGCGATCATCCGCAGCTCCGACTACCTCGCCGAGCACCTGCACGAGGCGCCGATCCACGTGATCCCCTGCCTGCTGGACCGGCTGCCCGAGCGACCGTCCCCGGCCGACACCGCCGGGTTCTACGGATCGATCCTGCCCGCAGTGTGGAGCTTCCAGCTCGCCCTGCGCAGCCGGGGCCTCGGCTCGGCGTTCACGACGCTGCACCTGCTGCACGAGCGGGAGGCGGCCGAGCTGCTCGAGGTCCCCGACACGGTGACCATGGCCGCCCTGCTGCCGGTGGCCTATACGACCGGTGGCGACTTCCGTCCCGCCGACCGCAAGCCGGTCGAGGCCGTGACCTACTGGAACGCATGGAAGCGGCGCGAGTGACCCGCACGCCGGGTCAGGCGCCCAGGTAGCTGGCCTGAAGCAGGTCGTGCCGGCCAGCGAGGTCGGCGGCCGCACCGCGGGCCACGACCTCGCCGTGCACCAGCACCAGGGCGGCGTCCGCGATCCAGAGCGCCAGTGGCACGTGCTGCTCGACCAGCAGCACGCCGATCTCCCGCTCGTCGGCGATCCGGCGGATCACGCCGGCCAGCTGGTCGACGATCCTGGGCGCCAGCCCCAGGCTCATCTCGTCGATGAGCAGCAGCTGCGGCCGGGCGACGAGAGCACGCGCGACGGCCAGCATCTGCTGCTCGCCGCCGGACAGCAGCCCCGTCCGCCGGTCGAGCAGGGGAGCGAGTGCCGGGAACCAGGTCGAGGCCTCGACGATCGCCGCGGCCGCGTGGCCCCCGTCGCGGGCCGCGAGCCGCAGGTTGTCGCGCACGCTCAGCCTCCCGAACAGCCCGCGATCCTCGGTGACATAGCCGAGCCCCCGCCGCGCGTTGCGGTGGGGCGCTCGGGTGTCGACCGGCCGGCCGAGCACGCGCACACTGCCCCCCAGGACGGGGAGCAGACCGGCGACGGTCATCAGCGTCGTGGTCTTGCCGGCCCCGTTCGGGCCGAGCAGTGCCACCACCTCGCCGGGATCGACGGAGAACGACAGGTCCCGGACCACGGCGCTGCCGCCGTAGCCGGCTTGCAGGTCGCGCACGTCGAGCAGGGGGCCGCTCATGCGCCCACCCCGAGGTAGGCGCGGACGACCCGCTCGTCGTCGCGGACCTGGGTGGGGCTGCCGCTGGCGATGTGGCGGCCGCCGTCCACGACGTGAACCACGTCGCAGGCGCCCAGCACCAGGTCCATGTCGTGGTCGATCAGCAGCACGGCGATCCCCGTCCCCGCGATGTCGCGCAACAGGGCGCCGAGCGCCCGGCTCTCGCCCGTGTCGAGCCCGGCGGCCGGCTCGTCGAGCAGCAGCACCCTGGGGGCGGCGACCAGCGACCGGCACAGGCCCACCAGCTTCCGCTCGCCCTCGGACAGCTCGTGCGTGCCCCGGCTGAACAGGTGGCCGATGCCCACCAGGTCGACGGCCCAGTCCAGCCGGGGCCCCGCGGGCGAGCGGCGGGGGACGACCAGGTCGCGCAGCGCCCCCCGGACCCCGACCCGCTCGGCGGCGACCGCCAGGTTGCTGCGGACGTCGAGGTCGTCGAACAGCTCCACCGACTGGAAGCTGCGCACCAGCCCACGCCGGGCCCGCCGGTGCGGGGCCATCCCGTCGAGCACCTCGCCGTCGAGACGCACCGAACCGCGGTAGGCGACGAACCCGGACAGCGCGTCGATGATGCTGGTCTTGCCCGCACCGTTGGGCCCGATCAGCCCGGTGAGCGTCCCGGCCTCGACGTCGAGGTCCATCCCGTCCACGGCCCGGACGCCGCCGTAGGTCACGGTGAGCGCGCGGGTGGACAGCCTCACCAGCCGACCGCCCGCTGCAGCAGGGCCAGCAGGCCGACCCAGCCCACGAACGAGGCTTCGGTCCCGTCAGGGTGGACGAGCGTGCCCCGCACCGGCGGGTCGGCCTCGCCCGCGGGCCCATCGGCCGCAGTGCGGTCGACGGCGATGTCGAGTTGGAGCAGGGGCATGGGGTCGCCTCCTCGGGCCCGGGCGCCTAGCGGACCCAGGTGTCGTAGCGGGCCCGCCGGTAGCCGAGGGCACGGTAGGTGGCGTCGACCAGCGCCTGGCCGGTCGGTCCCAAACCCAGGGCGGCCGACATCTGGTTCATGACGAAGGCGAAGGACATGTCGCACCCGGGGTCGGCGAAGCCGATCGACCCGCCGTTGCCGATGTGACCGAACGCCTCCTCGCTGAGCGAGATCAGGCTGGGCGGCTCGGCGCCCCGCGGCGTGGCGCCCGCCTTGAGGAACCCCAGCGTCCACCGGCCCGGGCCGGAGAGCACGGCATCCTCGCCCCCGGCCGACTGGACCGCCGCCATGCGCATGATGTCCTCGGCGTCGAGCGTGAACCGTCCGACCTGGCGGTCGTGGACGATGGCGCGGTACAGGCCCGCGAGCGCCCGGGCGTTCATCACACCGCCCGAGGCGGGCAGCTCCGCGGCCAGCGCCGCCGGTGAGTCCCACTCGCCCGGCACCAGGTAGCCGCCGTTGTTCAGCATGACGAGCGCCGGGATCGAGCCCGGCTCGGTCATGGCTCGGAGCAGGAAGGCGGGCACCGGGTCGCCAGGCTGGGGGTTGGGAGGAGGGATGAGCCTGGCGACCCGGCCGTGCTGGTCCTCGGGCAGGCCGACGTGCAGGTCGAGGCCGAGGGGACCGGCGATCTCGTCGGCCACGAAGCGCCCCAGGCTGCGGCCGGACACCCGCCGGACCACCTCACCGACGAGGAACCCGAACGTGAGGGCGTGGTACCCGTGCCGGCTCCCGGGCTCCCAGAACGGCGCCTCGGCCGCGAGCCGCTGCACCATGGCGTCCCAGTCGTAGAAGCCACCGGCCGGCACGGGGTCTCGCAACGCGGGCAGCCCGGCCTGGTGGGTGAGGAGGTGGCGGACGAGCACCCGCTCCTTGCCGGCCTGGGCGAACTCCGGCCAGTACGTTGCGACCGGCTCGTCGAAGTCCAGGTGCCCGGCCGTGGCCAGCAGGTGGGCGGCCAGGGCGGTGGCACCCTTGGTCGACGACATGGCCACGCACAGCGTGTCCTTGTCCCAGGGGCGATCGCCGTCCGGGTCGGCCTGGCCGCCCCAGAGATCGACGACCGACTCGCCGCCGACGGTCACCGCCACCGATGCCCCCAGCTCGCCGCGCTCGGTGAAGTTCCGCTCGAACTCGCGCGCGACGCCGGCGAACCGCTCGTCGCAGTGGCCCTGCACGTCCATGACCCTCGCTCCCCTTGTGGCTGCTGCCCCCCATGGTGCGCCGCGCGGGCCCGCCGGCGTAGTGGGAACCTCCCTACACTCCGGGCGGGAAGGGGGGCAGTGTCGACGGTACGGACGCCACCGCTGGTCGGCCGCGATCTCGACCTGGCGGTCGCGTTCGAGCTCCTGGCCCGCGTCGAGCAGGGAATGCCTGCGTGCCTGCTGGTGCGGGGCGAGGCCGGCATCGGCAAGTCACGCCTGGTGAGCGAGCTGGCCGACCGGGCCCAGGCACGCGGCTACCCCGTGGTCGTCGGGCGGGCCGACGACCTCGACCACGGCATCCCCTTCGCCGTCTTCCGCGACCTGCTCGCCCGGCTGGGGCCGGATGCCGCCCGGGCCGCCGACCTGCGGGCGGCGATGGCCGGTGGTCCCGCTCCGGAGGGGGACGACGCCCGGCACCTGGGCGCTGCCTTCCGTGCCGCCACCGACCTGCTGCGCGAGGTGGGCGGGGGAGGGCCGGTCGTCCTCGTGCTCGAGGACCTGCATGCCGCCGACGGCGAGTCGCTGGCTCTGGTGGCCCTCCTCGTCCGGCTCGCCGACCTGCCGCTGCTCACGACGACCACGCTGCGGCCGGGCGGCGGCGCCGCCGAGCTGGAGCAGCTCAGCGAGCGGATGGCCGACGACGGCCGCGGCTCGGTCCTCGATCTCGACCCGCTCGGACGCGCCGACGTCGGCGACCTGGTCGCGGCGGTGATCGGCGCCGCGCCGGACGACGAGCTGGTAGGCGCCGTGGCCGATGCCAGCCGGGGCAACCCCTTCTTCGCCTGCGAGATCGCCCAGTCGTTCGTCGACGCCGGGGCGGTCGCCGTGCGGGACGGGCGGGCCCGGCTGGTGCCCGGCGCGCCCACCACCCGTCTGCCCGGCTCGACCGCCCTGCTGCGCCGTCTCGCCCTCGGCACCGGCGTCGACGTCGAGCTGGCCAAGGTCGTCGCGACGTTCGGCCGCTTCTCGCTGCGCCGTCTCGGGCTGGCCGAGCGGCTCACGGGTCTGTCGCCTGACGGGGTGGCCCAGTCGTTCGACCGGCTGGTGAGGGCGGGACTGCTGGCCCCTGCGGCGGGGGGTGGATACGAGTTCTCCCACACGATCCTGCGCGACCGGCTGTACGACGACATCGGGCCTGCGGAGCGGCGGCGCATCCACGCCGCGATCGCGGCCGACCTCGCCGCCGAACGGCGCTCGGGCATCGTCCTCGACGTGCTCGAGCTGGCCACGCACGTGGCCGCGTCGGCCGAGCCCGGCGACGCCACCGCCGCCGCGGTGCTGCTCGATGCCGCGAGGAGCGTAGG
>JBKPRV010000193.1:0-5443 GCA_046734715.1 Actinomycetota bacterium
CCCTTGGGTGCGGTCGGCAGCACCGGCCCATCGACGGACTCCGAGCCGTCCGGCGAGCCCGGCGCCTCCGCCGCCCCCTCCGCCGGCGAACCGGCCTCCGGCCCCGGCGCCCCCTCCTCCGGCCCCGCCGCCACCCCGGCGAGCGGATCCGCCCCCGGCGCCGCCACCCCGTCCGGCGAGTCCCCCGCGGCTGCGGGGCAGCAGCAGGCGGGTAGCGGCTACGAGCCTCAGTGGGACGCCGCCCGCAACACCTACATCCTCTGGGAGCCGAACCGCCACCAGTGGCTGGGTTGGGACGACTCGGCCAAGGAGTGGCGCCCCCTCTGACTCCCGTCAGCCCCGATGCAGGGCGTTGAGCGACCGGAGCCGCCGCTCCAGATGCGTCTCCAGCGCCCGCACCACCAGGTGGTCCACCTCGGACACCACCGGGGGCCGTCGCTCGTCGAGCGCGCGGCCCAGCCGCCCGCCGAGCATGTCCTGCAGCACCACCACCGCGTCCGGGGTCAGCGCCGGGCCCTGGCGGTGGGCCGCGCAGCGCAGCCCGCCCTCCTCCAGCGCCCATGACACCAGCGGCCCCTCACTCCCGCATGCCACGCACGCGTCGACCTGGGGCCGGAAGCCCTCCAGCGCCAGCGCCTTGAGGAAGAACCCGGGCACGACCAGCGGAGCGTCCTGGTCGGACAGCGTGCGCAGCGCCCCCACCAGCCTCTCGTACAGGCGACGGTTGGGCTGGCGCTCCAGGGCCAGCTGGTCGGCCGCCTCCAGCATGGACACGGCCCGGGCCAGCCGGTCGAGGTCCTCCCGCAGCGGGCGGAAGTGGTCGATCGTCTCGGCCTGCGACACGATGTCGAGCTCACCCCGCCCCTCGTACAGCAGCAGCTCGACGTGGCCGGGAGGCTCCAACCGCCCGCCGAAGCGGCTCTTGGTCTTGCGCACGCCCTTGGCCACCGCCCGCACCTTGCCGTGGTCCCGGGTGAGGAAGGACACGATGCGGTCGGCCTCACCCAGCTTGTGCGTGCGCAGCACCACTCCCCGGTCGTGGTAGAGCGGCACGGCCCGGCTCAGGCTCCCGCGGTCATCGGGCGGCCACGCCCCCGAAGCGCCGGCTGCGGCCCTGGTACTCGCGCACCGCGTCGAACAGGTGCTCGCGGCGGAAGTCCGGCCACAGCACGTCCATGAAGATCAGCTCGCTGTAGGCCAGCTCCCACAGCAGGAAGTTGGAGAGGCGGTACTCGCCCGACGTCCGGATCATCATCTCGGGATCGGGCATGTCGGGGGCGTACAGGTGGTCGCGCAGCCGCTTCTCCGTGACCTTGTCGGCGGACACGCCCGACGCCACCAGCGACCGCACCGCGTCGATGATCTCGGCCCGGCCGCCGTAGTTGAACGCCAGGTTGAGCGTCATCCGGCGGTTCTTGCGGGTCATCTCGACGGCTTCGTCGATGTTGCGCTGCACCCGCCGGGGCACGCGCCAGTCCCGCCGGCCGATGTAGCGCACCCGGACCTGCTTGGCGTGCAGCTCGTCCCGCCGGCGCAGCAGCAGCGTCTCGTTGAACCCCATGAGGAACCGGACCTCGTCGGCCGGCCGCCGCCAGTTCTCGGTGGAGAACGCGTAGACGGTCAGCCACTCGATGCCCAGCTCCAGGGCGCCCTCGACCGTGTCGAACAGCGCTTCCTCGCCCTTCGTGTGGCCCTCGGTGCGGGGCAGGCCCCGACTCTCGGCCCAGCGCCCGTTGCCGTCCATGACCACGGCGACGTGGGCGGGGATGCGCGCAAGGTCGATGCCGTCGGGAATCACCTGCGCAACCTACCCGCTGCGGGGTAGTGGAAGGATGTGCCCTGCGCCTGGTAGCGCCACGAGGAGCAGCCGTGTTCGATCGCCTGTGTGAGCGTTTTCCCTGGCTACGCACGGCACTGGCCGTGCACCAGCGGGTGGGCGACGTGGGCGGTGGGCCGCTGTCGTCGTCGATCGCGCTGGCGGGGTTCCTGTCGCTGTTCCCCCTGCTGCTCCTCGGCATCTCGGTGGTCGGCTTCGTGGCCTCGGACCGGACCGACTTCGCCGACCAGGTGATCGACAACCTCGGCCTCACCGGGCGGGCCGCCGAGCAGGTGCTGGACGTGATCCACAACGCCGAGGACAGCCGGCGCGCCACCTCGGTGATCGGCCTCGCCGGCCTGCTGTGGGGCGGTCTCGGCATCGTGGGCACGCTGGAGCAGGCGCTGAACGCCACCTGGCAGGTCAAGGGCCGGGGCCTGATCACCAAGCTGGTCGGCCTGGCGTGGCTGGTCGGTGCGGGCGCGCTGTTCCTGGTGTCGCTGTCGCTCGGACCTTTGGCGGCCCAGCTACCGGGACCGGCGGTCGTCCCCACCGTGATCCTCGGGCTCGGCCTCAACGTCGTCCTGTTCCTGTGGATGTTCCGGACGCTGACCCACGTGCCGCTGGCGTGGTCCGCCCATCTGCCGGGGGCGATCGTCGGCGGCATCGGGCTGGAGCTGCTCAAGCTCCTCGGCACGGTGTACGTGCCCCGGGCGGTGTCCTCGGCCTCAGCGCTGTACGGGTCGCTCGGGACCGTCTTCGCCATCCTGGCCTGGCTGGCGCTGGCCGCACGGCTGGTGCTCTATGCGGCGGCGTACAACGTCGTGCGCTGGGAGGCGCAGCACGGCACGGTGACGGTCGGGATCGAGGTCCCGCGCATCAGCGGCGAGGTCCCGCTGGAGGCGACGCGCGGCGGCGCGGTGAGCGAGACGGCCGCCGAACCACATCCCTCCTAACTGTCACACCCCGTGCGTACCCTTCCTTGAGTGCCTCTCGAGGTCCTGTCGACTCCCTACGGCCGCCCCGCGCTGGAGCGGCTGCGCGCCGCCATCGCCGACGCCAAGGACGGTGATCCGCTGGCCCCGGTCGGGGTCGTGGTGCCGAGCAACCACGTCGGCGTGACCGCCCGGCGCGCGTTGGCGTCCGGTGGCCTCGGCGGCCTGGGCCCGGGGACTCGGGTCGGCGTGGCGGCGGTGACGTTCCTCACCGCCTACCGGCTGGCCGAGCTGCTCGGCGCCCCGTCGCTCGCCGCCGCCGGGCGGCGCCCGGTGTCTACCCCGGTCATCGCCGCTGCGCTGCGCCGGGCGTTGCGCGACGACCCCGGCATCTTCGCTCCGGTCGCGGAGCACCCCGCCACCGAGACCGCGCTGGTGGCCACCTTCGCGGAGCTGTCCGACGTCAGCGAGGACGGCCTGTTCGCCCTGGCCGGCGCTGGACGCCGGGCCCACGACGTCGTCGGCCTCTACCGCCGGGCCCGCGACCGGCTGGCCGGCGGCTGGTACCACGAGTCCGACCTGACCGCCGCCGCCATCACGGCGCTCGGCACTGCCAAGGGCCGCTCCCTGGCGGCCGAGTTGGGCCGGGTCGTCGTCTACCTCCCGCAGGACCTGCTCCAGCGCCAGGCCGCGCTGCTGGCCGCCCTGGCCGAAGCGTGCCCCACCACGGTCATCGCCGGACTGACCGGCAAGCCCGATGCCGACGTGGGCGTGCGCCGCTCACTCGGCCGCCTGGGCGCACCGTCCGCTGCCGATCCGCCGCCGGGCCCCGGCGTCGGCCCCGGGCGCACCCGCATCCTCAGCGCCTCAGACGCCGACGACGAGGTCCGGGCCGCGGTGCGCCAGGTGGTCCAGGCGGCCCTGGACGGCACGCCGCTCGAGCGCATCGCGGTCCTCTACGGCACGCCCCAACCGTATGGCCGGCTGGTCCACGAGCACCTGGCCGCCGCTGGCGTCCCCCGCAACGGCGCGAGCATCCGCCCCCTGGCCGCCAGCGTGGTGGGCCGCACCCTGCTCGACCTGCTCGCGCTGCCCGACCACGACTTCCGCCGCTCCGACTTGCTGGGCGTCCTGGCTCGCGCCCCCGGCCGCACCACCGCCCCCGTCGCCACCTGGGAACGCCAGTCCCGCCAAGCGGGCGTGGTCGCGGGCCGAGCCCAGTGGGACCGCCTCCTCGGCCGCCTGGCCCACGAGCACGACCACCGCGCCGACCTACTCCAGGCCTCGTACGACCAAGCCATGGCCGACCATGCCCCCGACGACGACCTCGACGACATCGACGACCCCACCGCCGGATCGGCTGCGGCCCCCGTGGTCGACACCACGGGGGCCGGGGCAGAGGACGACGTGGATGCGGACACCGGAACCGAACCGGAACCGGCGCAGCCACCCAGCGGGGTACGCCGCGAGCGCCACCTGGCCGACCTTGCCCCCGACGACGACCCCGACGACCCCACCGCCCCCACCGCCGGATCGGCTGCGGAGACCTTGGTCGACACCATGGCGGCCGGAGCAGAGGAAGCTGTGGACGCTGACACCGGAACCGAACCGGAACCGGCGCAGCCACCCAGCGGAGTGCGCCGCGAGCGCCGCCTGGCCGACCGGGCCCACGAGCTGCGCCGGCTGGCGCTGGCCATCGTGGACGCGGTCGACGAGGCCCGCTCCCGCCCCGCCCCTTGGTCCGAGCGGGTCGCGTGGTTGCGCACCCTGGCGGCCGACATCGTCGGGGGCCGCCCCGAGAGCCGGGACGACTGGCCCCCCGACGAGCTGCGCGCCGCCGACAGCATCGATGCCGCGCTCGACCGGCTGGCGGCCCTCGACGCGGTGGATCACCCCCCGACGCTGGAGGTGTTCCGTCGCACCCTCGAGCTCGAGCTCGACGCCGACCTCGGCCGGGTGGGCCGGCTGGGCGAGGGGGTGCTCGTCGGCCCGTTGTCGTTCGCCGTCGGCCTCGACCTCGACCTCGTCGTCATCCTGGGCATGGCCGAGGGCACGCTGCCCGCGACGGTCCACGACGACTCGCTGCTGCCCGACACCGAGCGGGCCCGCGCCGGCAACCAGCTCCCGCTGCGCCGTGAGCGCGTGGGCCGAGAGCACCGCCGCCTCCTGGCGGCCCTGGCCGCGGCCGACCGCCAGCTGCTGTGCCTGCCCCGCGGCGACCTGCGGGCCAGCAGCGAGCGGGTGCCGTCGCGCTGGCTGCTCGACGTCGCCGCGAGCCTGGTGGGCGAGCCGGTGGCCTCCGGGGCGCTGCTGGCGACGTCGGTGCCCGGCCTGGAGGTGATCCCGTCCTTCGCCCACGCGGTGGCCCACACCTCCGTCCCTTCCACCGACCAGGAGTACCGGTTGCGGGCCGGCGCCACCCGCGTGCACGACCCCCTGGTCGACCGGGGCGCCGAGGTCATCCGCGCCCGCCGCAGCGCGGCCTTCACCCGCTTCGACGGCAACCTGGCCGGCGTCGGGGTCCCCTCTCCGGTCGACGAGGTGGTGTCCTCGACCCGGCTCGAGTCGTGGGCCGTGTGTCCCTTCGCCTACTTCGGCCGCCGCCTGTTGCGGGTGGATCCGGTGGAAGACCCGGCGCACCAGCTGCAGATGTCGGCCATGGACCGCGGGTCGCTGGTCCACGAGGTGCTCG
>JBKPRV010000194.1:0-5570 GCA_046734715.1 Actinomycetota bacterium
CAGCGGCAGGAACGGGTCATGGCTGGTCTCGGCGTACCAGATCCCGTCGTAGCCCCGCTCCTCCTGGCGCGCGGCGTCGCGCGCCGCGGTGTCGAAGCTCCCCCTGATGCCCCCGTCGATCTTCATGGCCTGACCGTAGCCCCTCGCTTGACCGGGCGGTCAAGTGGTTGGGCGAGAGGGTCAGGTGTCGTCGCGCTGGTCCCGGAGGAACTGCTCCAGCTCGGCCATGAGCTCGTCGCCGCTGGGCAGGTCGGAGGCATTGAAGGGGGTCTCCGCCGCGGGCTCGACGCTCTCCCACGCCGCCTCCAGCTGGCGCAGCATGGCGGCGTGCTCGGGGTTCTGGGCGATGAGGTCGTCCAGCCGGTCCCGGGTCGCACCGGCCAGCGAGGGCAGGTCTCCCGCCGGCAGGGACAGCTCGCCCACCCGGGCCAGCGCCTCGATGAGCGCCAGGCTGCCGGCGGGGAAGGGCATCGTGGCCGGCACATAGTGGGGGATCTGGGCCCACAGGCCGAGGGATGGCACGCCGCGCTCGTCGCAGCCCTGCTCGACCGCGGCCTGGATGCCGGCGGGGAAGTCCAGCGAAGCCCGCAGGAAGCCCCACTCGGCCAGGTTGGCGGTGGAGGCGGTGCAGGCCACCCGGGGCGGCTTGGTGTGGGGGGCGGCGAACGGGTACGCCCCCAGGCCGACGCACATGCGCACGCCGAAGTCGAGGGCCAGGGCCACGACCTCGTCGGTGAACTGCTGCCACAGCCGGTCGGGCTCGGCCCCCACCAGCAGCAGCAGCTCCTTGCCGTCGTTGTCGGTCGCCGCCCGCAGCTCGAGCGAGGGCCAGGTCAGGCCCTTGAGCACCCCGTCCACCAGGTGGGCGATGGGCCGGCGGGCCCGGTAGTCGAGCAGCTCGTCGGTGGAGAAGCGGGCGACCGTCACGGTGTCCAGCTGGTCGCAGAGCACCTCGGCGGCCCCCGCGGCCGCCAGCCGGGCGTCGATCCACCCGTCGAGCGCGAGGATGAGGAGCGGGTCCTCGAGGTCGGGTTGTTCGATGAGCTCGTAGAGCGGCATGGGGGCCTTCGTCGTTCTCGTGCGGGGATCAGGAAGCGGGCAGGCCCTCGATGGCAGCGTGCGCCTGCCGGGCCAGCATCTCGACCTGGGCGGCGAATCCCTCGAATCCCGAGGCTTCGCCCATGACGCCTCCCTTGTAGCGGGCGTACACGCCTTCCAGGATGCAGGCGAGCTTCCAATACCCGAACGCCCGGTAGTACTCGACCGACGAGACGTCCCGGCCCGACGCCGCCGCATACATGCCGATCAGCTCGGCCCGGGTGGGGAACCCGTCCAGGCTGGTGGACGCTTCCATCAGGGCCGACCGGGCGTCGCCTCGCTCGTTCCAGTACACGAGCAGCAGGCCCACGTCGGCCAGCGGGTCGCCCAGCGTGCACAGCTCCCAGTCGAGGACCGCCCGGATGGTCCCGTCCGGGCCCAGGATGCAGTTGTCCAGCCGGTAGTCGCCGTGGACGATGGTGGCCCGTCCCTGCTCGGGGATGCGCGCCGCCAGCGCGTCGTGGACCTCGTCCACCACCGGCAGCTCCCGCGTCTTCGAGTTCTCCCACTGCGAGTACCAGCGCCTGAGCTGGCGCTGGATGTAGCCCTCGTGGCGGCCCAGGTCGGCCAGCCCGACGGCCTCGAGGTCGACCGCATGGATGCGGGCCAGCACCTCGGCCAGCTGCCGCCCGGCCTGGGCCCGTGCCACGGGGGACAGGCGGCGGGAGGCCTCGGCGTTACGGGCGATCAGGCCGTCCACGAAGCCCATGACGTAGAACGGCGCCCCGTTCACGTCGTCGTCCGTGCACAGGCCGATGACCGGCGCCACCGGGACGTCGGTGGGCGCGAGGGCGGAGATGATGCGGTGCTCGCGGCTCATGTCGTGCGCGGTGGCCAGCACCTGGCCGAGTGGCGGCCGGCGCAGCACCCAGGCGTGATCGGCGGTGTCGGTCACCCGGAAGGTCAGGTTCGAGCGGCCCCCCGCGATCAGCTCGAAGTGCAGCGGCGGCGCGACGTCCGGCGCGTGCGCCAGGAACCACTCGGTGACCCGGGGGACGTCGACGCCACGGGGGCCGTCGGTGGTGTCGGTGGTCGGCGCGTCGGTCATCGACGGTTCACCGTAGAGGCTGCGGGGCGGCGGGTGCCGGGAGGCTCGGCGTGGGGTCGTCGCTAGCCTGGTCGGCGATGAGCATCGACGTCACCGACGCCACTTTCCAGTCCGCAGTGCTCGACCGTTCCTCGCAGGTCCCGGTCGTGGTCGACCTGTGGGCGCCGTGGTGCGGCCCGTGCCACACGCTCGGCCCCATCATCGAGGACGTGGTCGAGGCCACGAACGGTGCGGTCGAGCTGGTCAAGATCAACGTGGACGAGAACCCGCAGGTGTCGGCCGCGTTCCAGGTCCAGAGCATCCCCGCGGTCTACGCCCTGGTGGACGGCAAGGTGGTCGACGGGTTCCTCGGCGCCCAGCCTGCCGCCCGGGTGCAGCAGTGGGTCGCCGGCCTGCTGCCGTCCGACGAGGAGAAGGCGCTGTCGGCCCTGGTGACCGCGGGCGACGAGGCATCGCTGCGCGAGGCCCTGGAGCTCAAGCCCGACCACGAAGACGCCATCGTCGCCCTGGCCGAGCTGCTGGCGAGCCGCCGCGACAACGGCGACACCGAGGAAGCACTGGCCCTGATCGGCCGCATCCCCGAGACGGCCGAGACCCGCCGCATCGCCGCGCTGGCCCGCACCGGCGCCACCGACGGCGAGTCGTCCGGCGACGAGATCACGGCCAAGCTCGACGACCTGCTCGAGCAGGTCAAGTCGGACGACGCCGCCCGCCAGGAGTACGTCGACCTGCTGGAGGTCCTCGGCAACGACGACCCCCGCACCGCCGACTACCGCAAGCGCCTCACCGCCCGCCTGTACTGATCCCCGGTCCCCGCTTGCCGGCGGCCCCCGTCAGCCGTCGAGCGCCGTGAGGATCAGCCACCACGACGCCAGGCCGTGCTCACACCATGCTTCCGGCGCCACGAGGCAGTCGTCCGGGCACCGGCACACGCCGTCATCCACCCATTCCGCCAGCGTGTCGGGGTCGGGCGGGGCCCAGCCGCTGTTGACCTCGAACCAGGCCTGGGCGTTGGCGATGGCGTGCACTGCCGAAGGATCCACCACTCCATGATGCCCGGCCGCGCGCGCACGTCTGTTCGTATGGGCTAAGGTCCCTCCCGCCGGACCTCCGGGCCCGGATATCGCCACCGCCGCCCCTACCGAGGGCGAGCGCAGGCCGCACACGGTCCTCCGCCGACCGGTGCCTCCGATCGCCGCTCCCGCGGCCTCCCTGCTGCTCGTGCGCGCCCCGCGCCTGCCCCGAAGGACGGCGATGTCCGACCCCACGCCTCTGTCCCCCGACCCGCTTCGTCCCGCCGTGCCCCCGCAGGGCTGGCGGGACCAGCTGGCCGCCATGTTCGCCCTCTGGAACCTCACCCCCGCCCGCCTCATCGCGGGCGGGGCCGCGCTCGGCCTGGCCGTGGTCCTCGCCTGGCGGGTGCTCGCACCCCCCGCGCCGCCGCCGGAGATGCAGATCCCGTTCGCGCAGTCGGTATCGGCAGCGGACAAGTCCGAGCTGCCCACCGACCCGGTCGCCACCGCGAGCTCGGCCGAGCCCGAGGCGGAGGAGGTCGTGGTGGACGTCGCCGGTGCGGTCGTCACCCCCGGCGTCCACCACCTCGAGGCGGGCGCCCGCGTGGTCGATGCGGTCGATGCCGCCGGGGGCCTGGCGCCCGACGCGGACGCGGCCCGCGTGAACCTCGCGGCCCTCCTCGTCGACGGGCAGCAGGTCTACGTGGCCCGCGTGGGCGAGACCCCGCCGGTCGCGGCCACCGCGGGCGGCGCGACTCCCACCGGCCCCGCCCCGCTGGTCGACCTCAACACCGCGACCGCCAGCGAGCTGGAGGAGCTCCCCGGCATCGGCCCCACCACCGCGGAAGCCATCGTCGACCACCGCGAGCGCAACGGCCCGTTCACGTCGGTCGACGACCTCCTCGACGTGCGCGGCATCGGCGACGCCAAGCTCGAGCAACTGCGCGACCGGGTCACGGTGTGAGCGATGTCCGATCGTTGGGCCGTCGTGCTCGCCATCGCCACCTTCGCCGGCGCCCTCGCGGCCGTCGACGGCCACGTGGGACGAGTGCCCCTGGCTGCGCCGGTCGTGGCCGTGGGGCTGGCGTGGGTGCTCTACCGCGGCGGCTGGTTCCGCCCCGAGCTGCTGGTCCTCGCGGCCGTCCTGGCCGCCGTGGGCCTCGCCCACCGGTCGCTCGACGGCCTGGCGGCCCCGCTCGCCACCGGACCGGTCACCGCCGAGGTGACGCTCGTCGGCGACCCGGTGCCCGACGGCCATGGCGGCGCGTCGGCCGACGTGCGGCTCCATGGCCGGCGGCGGTCGGCCCGGGCCCGGGGCGCGGCCGCCGCCACCCTGGACGATCGGCTGGCGGGGGAGAGGGTCACGGTGGTCGCCAAGGTGCGCCCCCCGGGCACGTCGGAGGCGCGTGCTCGCTACCGCCACCTGGCGGGACGCCTGGAGGTCGAGGCGGTGGTGCGCTGGCGCACCGGTGATCCCGTGAGCCGAGTGGCCAACGGGCTGCGCCGCACGCTGGCCGCCGGTGCCGAGTCCCTCCCAGTCCGCCAGCGCAGCCTCCTCGCCGGGATCACGCTCGGCGACGATCGGGCCCAGCCGCCGGACATGACCGACGCCTTCCGGGCCGCGGGCTTGAGCCACCTGCTCGCCGTGTCCGGGCAGAACGTCGCCTTTGCCTTGGTGATCGCGGCTCCGCTGCTCTCCCGTCTGCGGTTCGGGCCTCGGCTGGCGATGACTCTGGCGGTGCTCGCCGGATTCGCGCTGCTGACGCGGGCCGAGCCGTCCGTGCTGCGGGCGACGGCGATGGCGTCGGTGGCGGCGCTCGGCACCGCCCTCGGGCGCCCCGCCTCGACGCTCCGGGCGCTCGCCATCGGGGTGGCCGCCATCGTGTTGGTCGATCCGCTGCTGGTCACCTCGCTCGGCTTCCGGCTCTCGGTGGCGGGCGCGGCCGGCATCGTGATCGGGGCGGGACCGATCACCGGCCTCTTGCCCGGACCCCGCTGGCTGGCGACCCCGCTGTCGGTCACGCTGGCGGCGCAAGCCGCCGTCGCCCCGCTGCTCGTGGCCACGTTCGGTCCGGTGCCGGTGGCGGCCATCCCGGCCAACCTGCTGGCCGTTCCCGCCGCCGGTCCCATCATGGTCTGGGGCCTGACCGCCGGGCTCGTGGCCGGGGTGTTCGGGGGAACGGTGGCGGCGGTGATCCACCTGCCCACCCGCCTCCTCCTCGGGTGGGTCGACGGCGTGGCCCGGGCCGCGTCCGGGTGGCGGCTCGGCTCTTTGGGCGCCCGGGAGCTCGTGGTCCTCGGCTCCGTGGTCGCCGCCGTGGCTGTCCTCCGGGCCCGGGCCCGACGCCTTGATGCCGTGCTGGCCCCGCTTCCGGCCTCCTTCGCCCCCAGTCGTCGCCGCCGCTGGCAGC
>JBKPRV010000195.1:0-4629 GCA_046734715.1 Actinomycetota bacterium
GCCCGGACGCGGGGCTACGCGGTGCGGGGCACGCTGCCCGCGTTGGCGGTGGCGGGCGAGGTCACCCACGTGACCGTCGAGGTGGTCAACCGCTCGGACGCCCCGCTGGCCTCGGTCCTGCCCCGGCCGGTCAAGCTCGGCGCCCGCTGGCGCCTCACCACCGGCGATCCCGCGGCCACCACCGATGAGACCACGTCCAACCCGCAGGTGCCGCTGCCCCGCGTGCTGCCCCCGGGCATGCGCATGTCCGTGGACGTGCCGCTGGAGGTCCCGCCCGAGCCCGGGACCTACGAGGTGCGGGTGGCCCTGCGCCAGCCCGGGCTCGGCTGGCTGGGCGTGCGCCTCCAGGGCGAGGTGGTCGTGGTGGCCGGCGACTCAGTCGCGCTCGGGCCGGAGGGTGGGGAACAGCACGACGTCTCGGATGCTGTGGGTGTCGGTGAGCAGCATGACGAGCCGGTCCATGCCGATGCCGAGCCCGCCCGTGGGCGGTAGCCCGTACTCCAGGGCGCGCAGGTAGTCCTCGTCCACCACCATGGCCTCGGGGTCGCCGGCGGCCTTGGCCAGCGCCTGGGCCTCGAAGCGCCGGCGCTGCTCGTCCGGGTCGATCAGCTCGGAGAAGGCGTTGGCCAGCTCGCGCCCGGCCACCAGCGCCTCGAAGCGCTCGACGGTCTCGGGCATCTCGCGGTGGTCCCGCGCCAGGGGCGAGACCTCCTTGGGGTAGTCCAGGACGAACACCGGGCCCCACAGCCCCGCTTCGGTGGTCTTCTCGTAGATCTCCAGGACCAGCTTGCCCGCGCCCCACCCGTCGTCGACCTCGACGCCGTGCGTGGTGGCGATGGCCGCCAGCTCCTCGACCGGCATGCGCACGTCGATGCGCACGCCGATGGCGTCCTCGACCAGATCGACCAGCGTGGCCCGCCGCCAGGGGACGGTGAGGTCGAGCTCCCGGCCGTCGTAGCTGACCACGGTCGAGCCGGTCACCTCCTCGGCGAGGTGCGCCACCAGGTTCTCGGTCAGGGACATCATGTCCCCGTAGTCCGCGTAGGCCTGGTACAGCTCCAGCATCGTGAACTCGGGGTTGTGGCGGGTCGACAGCCCCTCGTTGCGGAATACGCGCGCCAGCTCGTAGACCCGCTCGAACCCGCCCACCACCAGCCGCTTCAGGTACAGCTCCGGCGCGATGCGCAGGTAGAGCTCCATGTCGAGGGCGTTGTGGTGGGTCGTGAAGGGCCGGGCCAGCGCCCCGCCGGGGATGGGGTGGAAGACCGGAGTCTCGACCTCGACGAAGCCGCGCTCGTCCAGGAAGCGGCGGGTCAGCGTCATGATGCGGCTGCGGGCGGCGAACACGGCGCGGCTCGCCTCGTTGGCCCACAGGTCGGCGTAGCGCTGCCGGTAGCGCAGGTCCGTGTCGGTGATGCCGTGCCACTTGTCGCCGAAGCCCCGCCGAGCCTCGGCCAGCTGCTCCCAGCGCTCGACCCGCACCGACAGCTCGCCCTTGTTCGAGCGGATCACCTCGCCGCTGGCGACGATCCAGTCCCCGAGGTTGAGGCGGGTCAGGCCCCGGTAGTCCTCGGTGCCCTTGGCGGTGGCCATGAGCTGGATCGACCCGCTGGAATCGCGCAGGGTGGCGAAGGTCAGCCGGCCCATCTCCCGCAGCAGCATGACGCGGCCCGCCACCGTGGCCGGGACGCCCGAGCCCTCCCCGTCCCCCAGCTTCTCGTGGGCGGCCTGGAGATCGGCGGCGGAGTCGCTCACCTCCAGCCGGTAGGGTGGGCGCAGCGGTTCGGGCGGGACGGGCTCGTCGGTCACTGGTTCTTCTCGTAGATGAGGCGCAGGCCGTGCAGCGTGAGCCACGGCTCATGGTGGGTGATGGTGCTGGACAGGGGCGTGATCAAGCCTGACAGACCGCCGGTGGACACCACCGTGGCCTTTTCGCCCAGCTCGGCCTCGATGCGGTCGACCATGCCGTCGACCAGCGAGGTGTAGCCGTAGATCACGCCCGACTGCATCGACTCCACCGTCGAGCGCCCGATCACGTGGCGGGGCTCGACCAGCTCGACCCGGCGCAGCGCCGCGGCCCGGGCGAACAGCGCGTCGAGGCTGATGTCGATGCCGGGGAAGATGGCGCCGCCCAGGTACTCGCCCTTGCCGGAGATGGCCTCGAACGTGGTGGCGGTCCCGAAGTCCACCACCACCAGCGGGCCCCCGAAGAGGTCGAAGGCGGCCACCGCGTCGGCGATGCGGTCGGCCCCGACCTCCTTGGGGTTGTCGTAGAGGATGGGGATGCCGGTGCGGATGCCGGGCTCGATGACCACCGCGGGGTTGCCGAAGTAGCGCTCGCTCATGCGGCGCAGCGCGCCGGTCACCCGCGGGACCGACGAGCACAGCACGATGCCGGCGATGTCGTCGTCGAAGCTGAAGCCATGGAAGCCCAGGAACTCCTGGATGACCAGCGCCTGCTCGTCGGCGGTCCGCTCGGCGTTGGTCGCCACCCGCCAGTGGTCGAGCAAGTGGGTGTCGGCCAGGCGCCGCCCGACGTTGTGCGAGTCGTCGGGCTCCAGGTCGTAGAGCCCGATGACCGTCTGGGTGTTGCCGACGTCGATGGCCAGAAGCATCACGGCCGGTGAGGCTACGTCGGGCGCTTACTCCGGAACTACATCGAGCCCGATGTCCAGGACGGGCGCCGAATGGGTCAGCGCGCCGATGGAGACCATGTCCGCGCCGGTCGTGGCGTAGGACCGGATCGTCTCCAGGCTGACCGTCCCCGAGATCTCCAGCAGCGGCCGGACCGGGTCCCGCTCGCGCAGCTCGGTCACCACTGCCCGTACCTCCTCGGGCGACATGTTGTCGAGCAGCAGGGCGTCGGCGCCGGCCTCGGTGGCCTCCCGCACCTGGTAGAGGTCGCCGCACTCGACGTGGACGGTGCGCCCGGGCCAGCGGTCGCGGGCGTGGACCACCGCGGCGGTGATGCCGAACAGCTCCAGGTGGTTGTCCTTGAGCAGCACCCAGTCGGACAGGTTGCCGCGGTGGTTCGACCCGCCGCCGGCCCTGACCGCGGCCTTCTCCAGCGCCCGCAGGCCCGGCGTGGTCTTGCGGGTGTCCCACACCCGCAAGTCGCCACCGGCCTCGGAGATGGCGTCGACGAAACGGGCGGTCAGGGTGGCGACTCCCGACAGGTGGCCGAGGAAGTTCAGTGCGGTGCGCTCGGCCGTGAGGATGGGAGCCAGCGGCCCGCGCACATCGGCGACGGCCGTGCCGGCGGTGATCTGGTCGCCGTCGTCGGCCCACCAGGCGACCTCCAGCAGGGGATCGACTTGGCGGAAGGCCTCCATGGCGCACAGCCGCCCGGCCAGGATGCCGTCCGCCCGGGGCACGAACCGGGCGGTGGCCTCCAGGGCCGGGGGCAGCAATGCCGAGGTCAGGTCGCCGAGCGGGGTGAGGTCCTCGGCGAGGGCGCGGGCCACGGCCTCGCGCACGGCCACCATCGGCGGGTGGGCGTCGTGCATGGGGCCGGCTTCAGCCGAAGCCGCGGGCGTCCTGCTTGAGCGCGGTGTCGACCGCGAGCGCCGCGGCCACCACCAGGCTGCGCAGCGGCTCGTCCAGGGGGCGGTGGATCTGCACCACGTAGTTGTCGGCCGTGGTGAACATGGTCTTGGCCAGGCCCTCCCACGTCTTGGTGATGCGGGCGATCTCGGCCCCGGTGTGGTCCTGGATGTTGAAGTTCCAGGCCCGCCAGTTCTCGCCGTTGACCATCCCCCAGGTGCGACCGCCGGCCTCCAGCGCGAAGCGGATCTTGCCGACCATGTTCTGCTGGACGATGGTGCCGATCTCGGCGCCCTGGCCGTTCTGCACGATGACCCGGGACTTCATGACCTTGGCCGGGCGGGTGAGGGCCAGCACGACGTTGCCCATCATGTCCACGATCTGGAGCTTGTGGGTGAAGAACTGGTCGTAGGAGCCGAGGATGCGCATCGCCTTCTTGGCCATGCTCTGGCCCACCTGGCGCACCGCGCCGATCTGGCGGGCGTTCTGGTCGTAGATGGCGTACTCGTTGTTGATCTCGATGAGCTTGGCCTTCTGGTTGACCACCAGGACCGGCTCGGTGAACAGGGTGCCGCCGCCCTGGTAGGCCGGGGCGACACCGGCGGCGGCCACGTCGCCCACCACCCTCTCGGGGGCACGTTCGACGGTCGGCACGTGGGTGGCGCCGACGGGCGGATCGACCGCCTGACGACCGTGGGAGGCGACGTGCTCGGTCCAGCGGGAGCCGTCCCACCAGCGGGTCTCGTGGCGACCGAAGGGATCGGGGTACCAGGCCGGCGGGTGCTGCCCTCCGGGGCCGGCCGGTGCCTGGGGATTGGCGTACGACATAGGACGCCGATGCTACTGGCGCCGGTCCGGGGTGCCGGCGCGGCTCAGCACGAGTCGGGCCCGCAGGACCGGATCGGGCTCGGGGAAGTCCCGGCGGGCGTGTGCACCGCGCGTTTCCTCCCGCTCCCGGGCCGCCACGGCCAGCGCCTCGGCCACGGTCGCCAGGTTGCGGACCTCCTCCCCCACCCCCGGCGCGACCAGCAGTGAGCGGGTCACCGCGGCCGCGTCCCGCAGCGACTCGTCGGACCGCAGCACCCC
>JBKPRV010000196.1:0-1633 GCA_046734715.1 Actinomycetota bacterium
GCCCACGGCTCGGTCCCCGCGCCGTCGGGCACCAGCAGTAGTGAAGGGTCGAGGTCGGCGAAGTGGTCGAGGACGGCCCCGGCGCAGCCGTCGTCGACCGCGTTCAGCTCGGTCTCGCCCTGCGGGGTCAGGATGTCGGTCAGCGGGGCGTCGGGGTAGGCGTCGTGGAACCCGGCGATGATCATGTAGACGAAGCCGGCCAGGCCGCCGCGGCTGCCGGCCGCGAGGATCAGGGGCAGCTCGGTCGCCGGCGCCCCGGCCACCGTGCCCACCAGGTCGAAGTCGGGCGCCCACTCGGCCGCCAGCTGGCCGGCCCACAGGGCGCCGTGGCCGCCCTGGGAGTACCCGAAGATGCCGAGCTGGTCGCCCCCGTCGGCGTCGGGCAGCTGCTCGGCGGCGATGGCGGCGTCGAGCACGCCGCGGCCCTCGCTCTCGCCCACCAGGTAGGGGTGGCGGCCGGGCGTGCCCAGGCCCTCGTAGTCGGACTGGGCCACCAGGTAGCCGGCGTCCAGGAAGGGCCCCATGCCGAAGGTCGCCCGCAACCCGGTGGCCTTGGACGGCGTGCACTCGTCGGCGATCCCGGTCGTCCCGTGCGCCAGCGTCACCACGTCCCGGCCCCCGGCAGGCGCCGCGGCGGTGGGGACGCCGACGATCCCGGTGACCACGATGGGCTCGCCCGCCACGTCCTCCGACGTGTACATGATCCGCCACATCGTGGCGTTCTCGACGTCGGCGTTCTCGTAGCGCTGGTAGCGCAGGAGCGTGCCGTGGGGCACGTCGGGCAGCTCCTCCGGCTCGGCGTAGAAGTCGGTGCCCGTGAACTGCTCCGGCTCGGGGAGCGAGGCCGCGGTGGACTCGGTGGTGCCGGCGTCGGCGGCCCGGTCGTCGCCCCCGGTTCCCGAGTCCGAACAGGCCACCGTGGCGAGCGTGAGCGTCACCAGGAGTGCAAGAAAACGCCGCGGCTGTCGCACTCGGTCAGTCTTGCTTACGGATGTGACAATCCGCACATCGGGTTTCAGCGTGTAGCGGTACCGAGGCCTCCGACCGCGGCGAGGCGCACGTGGGCCCGGCGAGCGGCACCCTCGGCCTCGGCGTCGTGGTCGTGCTGCAGCCGGCGCTCGGCCTCGTCGCCCGCCCGCCGCGCCCGCTCGACGTCGATCTGGCTGGACAGCTCGGCCACGTCCGAGAGGATCGTCACGACGTCGTTCGACACCTCGACGAAGCCGCCGTGCACCGCCACCAGCTCGTCGCCCTGTTCGGAGCGGATGGTCACGGTGGCGATGTCGAGGGCACCGACGAAGGGCGCGTGCCCGGTCAGGAAGGCCAGCTCGCCGCCGCCGATGGTGCGGGCGATGACCGTGTCCGCCTCGCCCGAGTACAGGATGCGCTCGGGCGAGACCAGCTCGACCCGCATGGTCACGACGTCGACTCCCCAGCGGCCTGGCGCAGCTGGTCGGCCTTGCGGCGGGCGTCGTCGGCGCCGCCGACGTTCAGGAACGCCTGCTCGGGCAGGTCGTCCAGGTCGCCTTTGACCAGCGCCTCGAACGAGGAGACCGTGTCCTCCACCGGGGTGAAGATGCCGGGCAGGCCGGTGAAGTTCTCGGCCACGAACATGGGCTGGGACAGGAACCGC
>JBKPRV010000197.1:0-8544 GCA_046734715.1 Actinomycetota bacterium
GGATGCGGCGCAGCTGCTCGATGTCGGCATCGCTGTACCGCCGGCTGCCGCCGGTCGTGCGCGCCGGGACGACCAGCCCCTTGCGTTCGTAGATCCGCAGGGTCTGCGGATGGACCCCGGCCAGCTCGGCGGCCACCGAGATCACGTACACCGCCGTCGTCGGTTCACGGCCGTCGCCACGCATCGCACTCATCCTTCCTCGATCCCGAGATGCGCTCGGGGTGATCTGCCGTCATTCGCCGCCGCCAGCGCCTCGACGGCCTTGCGCTCGTCGTCGGTCAGCTTCTGCGGGACCGCCACCTCCACGGTCACCAGCAGGTCGCCGGTCTTGCGGGGCTTGGGTACGCCCTTGCCCTTGACCCGAAGCGTGCGGCCCGAGCGCGTGCCCGCCGGGATGCGCACCTTGACCGAGCCACCGTCGAGGGTGGGGACCCGCACGTCCGCGCCCAGCACCGCCTCGGGAAACGTGACGGGCACGGTGAGGGTGAGGTTGTCGCCCCGCCGGCCGAACAACCGGTGCGGGGTCACCCGGGTGGTGACGTAGAGGTCGCCCGGCGGCCCGCCGTTGCGACCGGGGCCGCCCCGCCCCCGCAGCCGGATGCGCTGGCCGTCGGCCACGCCGGCGGGGATGCGCACCTTGACCTCGCGGGGCCGGTGCTCGATGCCGCTGCCCTGGCAGGTGGGGCAGGGGTCGTCGATCAGGAAGCCCCGCCCCGCGCAGTGGGGGCACGGCTGCGAGAAGCTGAAGAAGCCCTGGTTGTCGTCGAGCACGCCGCGGCCTTCGCACTGCGGGCACGTGCGCGGCGTGGTGCCGGGCTTGGCTCCGGTGCCCATGCAGGTCGCGCAGGTCGCCTCGCTGGTGAGGTGGATCGTGGTGGTGAGGCCCCGCACCGCATCGTCGAAGTCGAGGTGCAGCTCCGCCTCGAGGTCCTGGCCGCGGTGGGGACCGGTGCCCCGCCCGGGGCCGGTGGTGGTAGCGCCGCCACCCCGCCGGCCGCGGAAGAACCCGCCGAGCACGTCGCCGAGGTCGCCCATGTCCTGGAAGCGGAACCCGCCGCCGGGAGCGGCGGTTCCATGGCCGCCGAACATGCCGCCCATGGGGCCCAGCTTGCGGACCTCGTCGTACTCCTTGCGCTTGTCGGCGTCGCCCACCACGTCGTAGGCGGCCGACACTTCCTTGAAGCGCTCCTCCGCGGCCTTGTCGCCCGGCTTGGCGTCGGGGTGGTACTGGCGCGACAGCTTCCGGTACGCGCTCTTGATCTCCTTGGCGGAGGCGCTCTCGCTCACACCCAGGACTCGGTAGTAGTCCTTCTCGAACCACTCACGTTGCGGCGCCATCGCGCACCTTCGATTCCGCTAGGACTCTCAGTCCGTCACCTTCACCATGGCGGGCCGCAGGACCCGCCCCCGCCAGCGATAGCCCGGGCGCAGGACCTCGGCCACGACCTGCTCACCCCCCTCGCCCGGCTGGTGCACCACCGCCTCGGCCTCGGCCGGGTCGAAGGCCGATCCCTTCGGATCGATGCGCTCGAGCCCTTCCTTGGCGAGGGCTCCGTACAGCGCGCTCAGCACCGGCTCCACCTCACTGGCCCCGTGGGCCAGGGCGGCGTCGCATGAGTCGAGCACGGGCAGCAGGCCCTCGACGAAGCTGCCGAGGGAGCGGACCACCGCGTCGTCCTGTCGCTTCTGGGCCTGCTTGCGATAGTTCTCGAAGTCGGCCTGCGCGCGGCGATAGGCGTCCAGGTACTGCTCGCGCTCGGCGAGCAGCAGCTCCAGGTCGACCTCCAGGGCCTCGGCCGCGGCGCGCAGCACCTCGTCGGCGGCGTCGGTCATGACTCCGTCGCCCTCGGTCGCTTCGATGGCGTCCTCGGCACCGTCGCCCGGGTCCCCGACCTCGGCCGCATCCGCCTGGCCGGCATCTGCGTCGGCCCCGGCCTCGGGGGTCTCGGCCTCCGCGGGATCGGCCGCGTCCTTCGCGTCCGGGGCCGGAGCCTCGGCCTCGTCGGGCGGAGCCGGGCCGTTCACCTCGTGGTCCTCGGCGTCGCCACCGGGCGGGCGCGACGCCTTCGAGCTCACGCCTGCTCCTCGTCGTCGACGATCTCGGCGTCGACGACGTCGTCGTCCGCGGGCTGGCTGGCACCGGCCCCGGCCGCGTCGCCGGGGTTGCCGCCGGAAGCTGCGCTCTCGGCCGACGCCGCCTCGTACAGCTTCTGGGTGAAGCTCTGGCTGGCCGACATCAGGGCGTCGGTCGCGTTGCGGATGGCCTCGATGTCGCTGCCGCCGAGGGCGGTGCGCAGGTCGCCGAGCTTGTCCTCGACCGCCGACTTCTCGTCGCCCGAGATCTTGTCGCCCTGCTCCTTGAGCAGCTTCTCGGTCTGGTAGACGAGCGTGTCGGCCTGGTTGCGGACCTCGGCCTCCTCGCGGCGGCGCCGGTCCTCCTCGGCGTGCTGCTCGGCGTCGCGGACCATCTTCTCGATGTCGTCCTTGGCCAGCGCGGACTGGCCGGTGATGGTCATCGACTGCTCCTTGCCCGTGGCCCGGTCCTTGGCGGACACGTGCACGATGCCGTTGGCGTCGATGTCGAAGGTGACCTCGATCTGCGGGATGCCGCGGGGCGCGGGCGGCAGGTCCACCAGCTGGAACTTGCCGAGCGTCTTGTTGAACTGGGCCATCTCCCGCTCGCCCTGGAGCACGTGGATCTCCACCGACGGCTGCATGTCCTCGGCCGTGGTGAACACCTCGGTGCGGCGGGTGGGGATGGTGGTGTTGCGCTCGATGAGCTTGGTCATCACGCCGCCCTTGGTCTCGATGCCGAGCGACAGCGGCGTGACGTCCAGCAGCAGGACGTCCTTGACCTCGCCCTTGAGCACGCCTGCCTGGATGGCGGCGCCCACGGCGACCACCTCGTCCGGGTTGACGCCCTTGTGGGGCTCCTTGCCCGTGAGGTCGTTGACCAGGTCGTGCACCGCCGGCATGCGGGTCGAGCCGCCCACCAGGATCACGTGGTCGAGGTCGTCCTTGGACAGGCCGGCGTCCTTGATGGCCTGCTCGAACGGGCCACGGCAGCGCTCGATGAGGTCGGCCGTGAGCTCCTGGAAGCGGGCCCGGCTGAGCGACTCGTCGAGGTGCAGGGGCCCCTCGCTGGTGGCGGTGATGAAGGGCAGGTTGATCTGGGTCTGCTGGACCTGCGACAGCTCGATCTTGGCCTTCTCCGCTGCCTCCTTCAGGCGCTGGAGGGCCATGTTGTCGCTGGACAGGTCGACGCCATGGGCGGCCTTGAACTGGCCGACCAGCCAGTCGATGACGCGCTGGTCCCAGTCGTCGCCGCCGAGGTGGGTGTCACCGTGGGTGGCCTTCACCTCGAACACGCCGTCGCCGATCTCGAGGATCGACACGTCGAAGGTGCCGCCGCCGAGGTCGAACACGAGCACCGTCTGGTCGGCGCCCTCCTTGTCGAGGCCGTAGGCGAGGGCCGCGGCGGTGGGCTCGTTGATGATGCGCAGCACCTCGAGCCCCGCGATCTGGCCCGCCTCCTTGGTGGCGGTGCGCTGGGCGTCGTCGAAGTACGCGGGCACGGTGATGACGGCCTGGCTGACGGTGTCGCCCAGGTAGGCCTCGGCGTCCCGCTTCAGCTTCTGCAGCGTGCGGGCCGAGATCTCCTGCGCGGTGTAGGCCTTGCCGTCGATGTCGATCGACCAGTTGGTGCCCATGTGGCGCTTGACCGAGCGGATGGTGCGGTCGGGGTTGGTGATGGCCTGACGCTTGGCCACCTCGCCCATCAGCACCTCACCGCCCTTCGAGAAGGCCACGACGGACGGCGTGGTGCGCGACCCCTCCGCGTTGGGGATGACCACCGGGTCGCCGGCCTCGAGGACCGCGACGACTGAGTTGGTGGTGCCGAGGTCGATGCCGACAGCCTTGGGCATGGGGTTGCCTCCGTGAGAATGGTCCTGAACCTCATCGATGATAAAAGTTGAGCGCGCCGTTCGCAACTTTCACCCCGGGTCCGAGCCCTGGTCAACTGATCCCCGGGTGAGCAGGTCCGTGTCCGTGGGGCACGCCGGCCGCCCCAGCCGGGCCCGGCTGACCAACCGGCTAACCGACGGCCGTCGCGGCAGCCGCAAGGAAGTTGCGCAGCACGTCGTGGCCGCAGCCGGTGAGGATCGACTCGGGGTGGAACTGCACGCCCTCGACCGCGAGCTCGCGGTGGCGGAGGCCCATGACGATGCCGTCGTCGGTCCAGGCGGTGATCTCCAGCTCGGGCGGCACCGAGGCCCGGTCGACCACCAGGCTGTGGTAGCGGGTGGCCTCGAACGGCTCGGGCAGCCCGGTGAACACGCCCGTCCCGTCGTGGCGGATGAGCGAGGTCTTGCCGTGCATGATCTCGGGCGCCCGCACCACCTCGCCCCCGAACACCTGCCCGATGCACTGGTGGCCGAGGCACACGCCCAGCACCGGCCGGAGCCCGGCGAAGTGGCGGATCACCTCGTTCGACAGCCCGGCGTCCTCGGGCCGCCCCGGGCCGGGTGAGATGAGCACGGCATCGGGGTCGAGCGCCACGATCTCGTCGAGCGTCAGCTCGTCGTGGCGGTGCACCAGCGGCTCGGCGCCCAGCTCACCCAGGTACTGGACGAGGTTGTAGACGAAGCTGTCGTAGTTGTCGATGACCAGGACCCGGGGAGCCACGGCGGACGAGGCTAATAGGGCCGGGTCACGAAACGCCGAAGATTGCGCCGCCCTCAGGCGGGGATCTCCGCCTCGGCGGCGCCGTCCATCTCGACCACCGAAACCGGCACGCCCAGCGCGTCGGCCAGCAGGTCGGAGCGGGTGCCGGCGGCGTACAGCTCCAGGGACACCTCCTGGCCCGGCCCGGGCACGGCGCCGATGACCAGGCGCCCGTCGTCCTCGGCCAGGCGCACTCCGGTGACCCGGCCGGCGTGGTTGCGATCGAGGCCCACAGCCACTCGCAGGATCCCGGCGAGCACCCGCACCCGCTGCTGGTCGTCGCGCTGCAGCGAGGCGAACTCGGGGTGCTTCTTCCGGGGGGCGGACTTGCGGTGGTAGCGGGCCACCTGGGCGATCAGCTCGATCTCCCGGTCGGTGAAGCCGGTGAGCAGCTCGCTGTTGCGGATCACGTAGTAGCTGTGCTTGTGGTGGCCGGCGTGCGACACGAACAGCCCCACGTTGGCCAGCAGGGCGGCGGCCTCCAGGACCTCGCGGCTGTCGTCGCCCAGCCCGTGGCGGGCGGAGGTGGCGTCGAACAGCTCCAGCGCCAGGCGGGCCACGTGCGCCGAGTGGTCGGTGTCCTCGTCCATCTGCCCGGCCAACCGCAGGACGCTGCGCCGCCGCAGGTCGGACAGGTGGTGCAGCGACCCGCCGTGGATGCGACGCCAGGTGTCGAGCAGCACGCCTTCCCGCAGCGCGTAGTCGGAGAACGTGAGCTCCTTGGCGCCGATCTCGTGCACGACCTGCTCGAGGATCAGCGCCCCGGCGAGGATGATGTCGGCCCGGCGGGGGTCGAGCCCCGGGGTGCGGGCCCGCTCCTTGACGGTGGGCGCCTTGGTCAGGCGCTTGATGACGCCGTCGATGTCGTCGCGGCTCACGGTGAAGTTGTTGAGCGTGCGGGGCACGACCCCGTCCTGGCGAGCCGCGACCATGGCGCACACCGCGCCGATGGTCCCCGAGGACCCGACGGCGACGTCGAATCCGGCCCGGCGGATCTCCCGCACTGCGGGCGTGAGCGCGGTGCGGATGTCCCGGCGGCACCGGTCGACCGCACTGTTCGACAGCTTGGCCTCGGCGAAGTAGCGCCGCGACAGCCGGATGGCGCCGAGCTTGAGGCTGCGGGCGGTGAGGATGTCTCCCCGGGTGCCGACGACCAGTTCGGTGGACCCGCCGCCGATGTCGCACACGACCACCTGGCGGTCGAAGACGGGCACGGCCTGGATCACGCCGAGGAAGATCAGCCTCGCCTCCTCGAAGCCGGAGATGACCTCGATGTCGATGCCCACTTCGCGGGCCCGCTCGATGAAGGTGCCCCGGTTCTCGGCCTCGCGCACGGCCGAGGTGGCCACGGCCCGCATCGACGCCCCGTGAATGGCCGCCACCTGCCGGAACCGGTCCAGGGCGTCGATGCCGCGCTTCATGGCCGCGGGCGTGAGCCGCTTCATGTCGGTGGCCGACGAGCCGAGCCGAACCATCTCCCGCTCGCGCTCGACCACCTCGATGCGGTTCTCGCTCACCCTCGCGACGACGAGGTGGACCGAGTTCGTGCCGATGTCGACGGCAGCGAGGACGTCCGTCACAGCTCCTACTCTGGCGCCTGGGCCGCCGGATGGCGACGATCCGGCTCCTACCCGGCCGGCGGCCGCGTCTAATCTTGCGCCGATGACGAAGCCAGCGAAGCGCCACGTGCCCGGCGGGCGGGTGACGGCCAAGGGCACGACGCCGTCGGGCGCGCGCCCCGGGCAGTCGACGCGCTACACCCCGCCGGTGCCCCGGGAGGTCAAGACCAGCCCCCGGTGGGTGCCCATCATCATGTTCGGCCTGCTGGGCATCGGGCTGGCCCTCATCTTCCTCAACTACCTCGAGGTCCTGCCCGGGGGGATGAAGAACCTCTACCTGGGGATCGGGCTGGGCTGCATCTGCGGCGGGATCATCACCGCGACGCAATATCGCTGACGGCTCAGCCTTACACCGCTAGCCCTTTCAGCACTTTGGGTGATTGTGGCACCACAACACGCACGGCGCGCAACCGGCCGTTGTCCGCGGTGTCACCTGCTGGTCGTCCCCAGGTAGACGGCAGGCGGCCGAAGTTACATCGCTGTTACTCTCCCCAGATTTGTCCACACCCTGTGGGCAAACCGCCTTTTGGCGCCACAGAGCAAACGCAGTGCTACCGGGAGGTGACGCGTGAGCGTCAGCCGTCGATGGGGGCCACGAGGTCCATGTCCTCCTGGCAGTGGCGCGGCGGCTCGGGGACCTCGTCGTTGGCGCTCGTCATGCGCACCTCGGTCCCGCAGATCGAGCAGCGGTAGGTCAAGCGCACCTTGCGCAGCTCGCCGGGCGGAGGTGGAGGCGGCAGCGGCGTGGCCAGCCCGCCCAGCACCGCGAACCCGACCTTGAGGATCAGCCAGCCGGCCACCACCGCGACGGTCACCGCCACGGGCGAAGCGTCGGTGACGAGCCACGCCAGCACGCCCAGCACGGCCATCACGCCCAGCACGGGCAACGAGATCCTCGGCAACCTCACGCGCTCATCGTAGGGACCCGGCTCAGCCGTCCGGCGGCTGGCCGGGCTGGTTGTCCGTGGCCACGAAGGGGCGGCACGCCTGGCCGCGCAGGCCGGGGCACGGGAAGGGCCCCGGCAGGGGCGGGACGGTGACGCCGTCGAGCACGGACAGGACCAGCGCCGAGGGCATGGCGCGGGTGCGGGCCACCGTCTGGGTCGGGAACGCGCCGCCGTAGTCGGGGTTCTCGAACTCCCAGGTGGCGTGGTTGCGGCCCGGGGTGGCGACGGACAGGCGCAGCCGCGATCCGGCCCGGATCGGGTGGGCGAACGACGGCAGGCCGATCCGCGCCTCGACCATCTCGTCGGGCTCCAGCAGGCGGCGGACGCGCTCGGTGAACGGGTGGACGATCTCCAGCCCGTCGCTGCGGCTGCGGTCCTCGGCCCGGTGCGCCAGGTCCAGCCAGCCGTTCTGGATCAGCACCTCGGTGCCGTCCGGCCGCACCTCCGACACCGACACCTGCACGTTCACGTCGCCGCCCACGTCCGAGGCCACGTAGAGGTCGGCGTAGCCCGGCCCCGCGAACACGGTGTCGGCCGCAAACGGCTCGGTCAGGTACGAGAGCTCCTCGCCGGGCCCGAAGCGGGTCCAATCGGTGTCCCAGGTCCGCGAGAGCAACGGGTAGTCGCCCGTGCCGCCGAACAAGGTGGAACCACCGGCCTCGGGGTCGAAGCGGAAGGCGTCGGCCCCGCCCCCGTTCCGTGTGGGCTTCTCGGACATCAGGCTCTCGTCCGGGCCCAGATACCAGGTGGCGGCGTGGGCGCCGGGCGGCGGCCAGGCGTCGAGGCCCAGCTCGAACGTGCCGCCGGGCTCGCCCACCTCGTTGGCCCCCAGCCCGCTCTCCATCACCACCCGCACCGGCGGCTGGGACTCGGCATAGGCCTGCCGGGCGCCTTCCACGTCGTCGCCGTAGGAGGCGAAGCGGTCGGGCTCCAGGGTGAAGTCGTCCAGCGCCATCTGGTCGGCCAGCACCCCGGGGAGCACGGCCCGCAGTAGCGGGTTGAGGTGAGGCACCCGGCCCGCCACGTACAGCTCCAGGAACTCGTACCAGCGCATGAGGTTGACCGGCCCGTAGCCGTCGGGGTGGCGGCCGTTCCACAGGCTCACGTACAGGGTGTCGGCCCGCTCGAAGTCGTCCACCATGGCGGTGAACTGGGGCCCGGTCTGCTCGTCCTGGAACGCCCCCGACAGGAAAGTGGGGGCCTCTATGTCCCCCACCAGCAGGCGCAGGTCCCGCTCGCCCAGCGAGGCGTTG
>JBKPRV010000198.1:0-3816 GCA_046734715.1 Actinomycetota bacterium
CGATGGTGGCCAGGTGCTCGGCGTGGGCCGCCTTCCAGCGGGCGAACCACGGATCCTCGATGCCGTCGGGCAGCAGCTTGTTGGCCACCACCGCGTCGACGTGGTACCCGAACAGCGACAGGTACGTGTGGGTGCGGCGGGTCTCGGCGATCACCATGCGCTCGGGGTTGACCACCAGGCGCACGCTGGTGCGGCGCCCGTCCGTGAGGATGGCGCGGACGCCGTCGAGCCGGTCGTAGAACCGCTGGGTGGCGGCGAACACCTCGTCCCGGGCCACCGGCACGCTCGACACCCGCGCCACGAGCGGTGACACCGCCCGGGTCACGCGCCGCCCGACCGGGAAGATCCGCTCCATGTAGCGGCTGAGCACATCGGGCAGCGAGAGCAGGCGGATGGTCTCGGCCGTAGGGGCGCAGTCCACCACCACCACGTCCCACTCGCCCGTGGTGGCATGCAGCTTGATGTCGGACAGGGCGAAGATCTCGTCGAGACCGGGCAGGACCGAGAGCTCCTCGGCCTCCAGGCCCTCCACGCCTGCCCAGCGGAACACCTCGAGCAGGTACTGCTGGATCTCGACCCAGGCGTCCTCCATGCGGTCCTGGGCGTCGAGCTGCTGGCCGTACAGGCCATCGGCCCCGGCCACCGGCGCCACCAGCGGCCCGAGGGGCACGTCGAAGGCGTCGCCCAGAGAGTGGGCCGGGTCGGTCGACAGCGCCAGGGTGCGCAGCCCGGCCTCGGCGCAGCGCACCGCGGTGGCGGCCGCCGCCGTGGTCTTGCCGACCCCGCCCTTGCCCGTGAACAGCAGGACGCGGGTCGGCGACCCCCCGCCCGCCGGTGCCCCAGCCGGCCGCATCAGCTCTCGAGGTGCGAGCGCAGGCCGCGCAGGGCCGTGGTCAGCAGGCGGCTCTCGGCGCGGCGCTTGACGAAGCCGGGCAGCGGCACGAGCAGGTCGACCTCCAGGTGGTAGGTGACGGCGGTGCGGCCGGGATCGCCGTCGACCGGGGCGAGCTCGTAGGACCCGTCGAGCTTGCGGGTGATGTCGCCTCGGAGGAGCTTCCAGGCCAGGACGTCGGGCGCCTGGCTGTAGTCGTAGCGCAGCGTGTAGCTGGTGCTGCGGCCCATGGCGGCGGCGCGGAAGGCGACATCCCGGGCACGGCCCTCCCCGTCACGCTCGACGATCTCGGCCGACTTCAGGTCATGCGCCCAGGTGGGGTAACCCTCGAAGTCGGTGAGCACCTCCCAGGTGCGCTGCGGGGAGGCACCGACGACCATGTGTTGCGTCGTCTGGTCGGCCATCGTGGGAACGTTACTGCCCCGGCGCATCCCCTTCGTCCGGCTCGTCCGCCGGCTCGTCCTTGGCCGGGAAGCGCCCGTAGCGGGCCCCGTACAGCGCCATCAGCCCGATCCCCAACATGGGCACGAGCACGGCGAAGGCGGCCGGCGTGAACGGCCGCACGGCGGCGGCCGCGACGGCCACGACCACCTGAGCCAGCAGGCACAGGCGCAGCACGCGCACCGCTGCGGCGGGGACCACGTCGCTCCCGGGGAAGAACACGCCGCCCATGGTCAACGCCTCATACCGGCTGCGGCCCACGGCCACCGCGTAGGCCCACAGGAAGGCCCCGCAGCCCACCACGAACAACACCAGGTCGAAGGGCAAGGACAGCACGACCAGCGGCTCGGGCAGGGCCGCCTCCAGCAGGGACACGACCGCGAAGACCACAGTCGCGTAGACGTCGAATCGCAGGATGCGCCCCCCGTCGGGGACGCCGTCCACTGACGCCGTGATCCCCGCATCCTCGCGAGCATCCTCGGCCGCTTCCTCGGCGGCGCCCGCAGCGCCCGGCCCGGCATCCAACGGCTCAGGCGGCACGGAGCGGCCGTCCCCGTCGCCGCTGGGCATCACCACCGGGCCAGCACCCCGGCCAGGCGCCGCGCCAGGACGTCGTAGGCGAACTCGTCTTCGACGCGCCGGCGGGAAGCCGCGCCCATGGCGGCCCGGCTCTCGGGATCGTCGAGCAGGGTCGCCAGCGCGCGAGCCACGGCCGCAGGCTCGCTGGGCGTGTCCACGACCAGGCCGGTCCCCCCGTCGACCACCGCCTCGGCCGCGCCACCGCTGGCCCCGGCCACCTGCGGCACCCCGCAGGCCGCCGCTTCGAGGAAGACGATGCCGAAGCCCTCCTGCTCCAGGCCGCCCCACCGGTTGCGACACAACATGGCGTACACGTCGGCGCAGCCGTAGAGGTCGGGCAGGTCGTCGTCGGGCACCCGCCCCAACAGCCGCACCGGCGCCCCGGTGCGGGCCACGAGTCGCTCCAGCCGCCGCCGGTCGCGGCCCGAGCCGCCGATCGCCACCACCAGGTCGGGACGCTCCGCGGCCAGCCGCACGGCCGCCTCGATGAGCACATCCATGCCCTTCCGGGGAACCAGCCGGCTCAGGCTGACCACGACCCGGCCTTCAGCCGGCAGGTCGAACCGCGCCCGCGCCTTGGCGACCTGCTCGGAGTCGAGCGGCCGGAAGCGCTCAGGGTCGACCCCCGGCGGCACGACGGTGACCGGCAGAGACCGCCCCGCCGCCCGCTCGCCCTCAGCCGCGGGGTACCCACCCGCAGCCACGATCTCCGCAGCTCCCCGCAGCACGCGGCCGAGCAGCGCCCGGCTGCCCGGCAGCCGTCCTGGCACCGTGACCTCCGCCCCGTGGAGCACCAGCCCGTAGGGGGCCGCCAGCCGCGGCCCGAGCAGCCCGACGGGCAGGGCCGGATCGAGCACCACCAAGCCGGCTCCGGTCTCCGCCGCGAGCGCGTCAATGCGCCGCGCCAGCGAGGGAGTCGGGAGCAGCACCTTCTGGGACGTGCGCACGACCCGGAAGGCCTGCTCGGCGTCCCACGCATCCGCGCCGTCGTGGGGCGTCGTCAGGACGGTGAAGGTGTCGGGATCGAGGCGGCGCCACAGCTCCCACAAATAGGACTGGATGCCTCCCAACTTGGGCGGGAAGTCGTTGGTGACCAGCAGGTGCGACATGGTTCGGGAATCCTCGCGCCCCGCCTCAGCGCCGCTCGACCGGCGCAGCCAGCTCGGCCCGCACGAAAGGGTTCGGGTCGTTGTCGAGGTCGTACTCGGGGTCGGCCAGCAGGTCGTCGCGACCCAGGCGCCGAGCCGCCCACACCGCGTGGGCCCGTACCAAGCCGTCGGGTGACGCCAGCGCCCCGCGCAGCGCACCCTCCACCCGGGGGTCACGGCCGTCGGCCACGTTGCCCAGGACGACCAGGGCATTGCGCCGCAGGTAGCGAGCCTCGCGCCGCGGTATGTACCACCCCCCGTGACGGGCGAGCAGCTCGTCGTCGGCCGCCGCGAGCAGGTCGACGAGGTCGACGGTCACCTGCGCCGACGGGCCCGCGGGCGTGGCGGCGACCGTGCGGTCGACACGCCGGTTGGGGGGGCACACCTCCTGGCAGTCGTCGCAGCCGTAGAGCCGGTCGCCCAGGGCCACCCGGTGCTCCCGGGGGAAGGCGCCCTCGACCTGTAGCAACCAGGCCAGGCAGCGGCGAGCGTCGACCACCCCCGGGCCCACGATCGCCCCTGTGGGGCAACCGTCCAGGCAGCGGGTGCAGGTGCCGCAGCCGTCCTCGACCCGCTCGGCCGAGGGCGCCAGCGGTGCGTCGGTGATGACCGTGCCCAGGACGAACCAGCTGCCCTCGCCCGGGAGCAAGAGGTTGGCGTTCTTGCCGTACCAGCCCAGCCCGGCGCGATAGGCGGCCTCCCGGTCGACCAGGGCGTTGTCGTCGGCCACCACCCGCGCCCGCCAGCCATCGGCGC
>JBKPRV010000199.1:0-4944 GCA_046734715.1 Actinomycetota bacterium
GGCACCGTCTCGATGTCGCTGATGGTGACCTCCTGGCCGGGCACGATGTCATTGTCGCTCCGGGCCTGCCGCCCGGCGAGGGTGAGCGCCCCTGTTTCCGGGGGGGTGCTAGCCCCCCCGGTCGGCCAGGTACAGGAGCACGGCCCTGACCCGGCGGTGCACGGCGGGCTCCTCCGACAGCCCCAGCTTGGAGAACATCGAGTTGATGTGCTTCTCCACTGCCCGCTCCGACAGCGCGAGCGATGCGGCCACGGCTGCGTTGTTCTTCCCCTGGGCGATCTCGGCCAGGACCTCCGACTCGCGGGGCGTCAGGTGCTCGAGCGGGCTCCTCGGCGCCCGGCTCCTGGAGGTGACCAGCACCTCTACCACCTTCGGGTCGACCACCGAGCCCCCCCGGGCCACCTCCTGCACGGCGCCGAGCAGCTGGGTGACGTCGGAGACCCGCTCCTTCAAGAGGTACGCCCGGCCCTCGGAGCCACCCTCGAGGAGGGCAAGCGCATAGCCGGGTTCGGCGTACTGCGACAGGACCACGACCCCCACCTCGGGGTGCTCGGCGCGCAGTGTGGCCGCGGCGCGGATCCCCTCGTCGGTGTGGGTGGGCGGCATGCGGATGTCGGTCAGCACGACGTCGGGTGCGAGCGACTCGACCGCGTCGAGCAGGCCCGGCAGATCCTCGCGGAGTGCGACCACCTCCACCTCGTCGCACGTGCCGAGCAGCTGGGCGATCCCTTCTCGCACCAGGAACGAATCCTCGGCGATCACCACGCGGATCCCCACGGCGGGCACACTACCGCCACCCGCCGCGTCGACTCCCGATCGGGGCCTCGGAGAATCCGGCCTGTCCCGCCTGTGTGGACGGCTGTTCACCTGGCACGGAGGACGCGGCCCGGTGGCACCCGAGCTGCGGCGCGACCGGGCAGGATGGCCAGCAGGACGGCGACACCCAGAGCGACCGGCACGGTGATGACGACGGTGAGCCACGGGAAGCTCCAGTCGTCCACGACGCCAATCGCCCCCGCCAGCCCCGACCAGATGCGTCGTCCGGCGATGATGCCCGACGGCACGCCGACCAGCAGGCCAACGCTGGTAACCGTGAGAGCCTGCCACCGCATCGTGCTGCGCATCTGGGCGCCAACGAAGCCGAGCACTCGCAGCACCGCGAGATCGTGGCGCCGCCGCCGGGGGGTCGAGACGACGGCATGGGCGACCGCAATGACGGCGAGCAGGGCAAGGAACGACGCCAGGACCGCCGGCAGCGCGCCGAGCTCGTCGAGTTTGTCGACATTGGACGGCGCGTCATCGCTCGCCCCCGTGACGTCGAACTGGTCCCCGACGGCGTCGCGCAGACGCGCCAGCGCCGTGCCGGTGTCGACGTCGGGTGCGAAGCGCACCAGCACGCCATGGTCGCCTTCGTCGCCCTTGAGTGCCTCGAAGCCCTCCGGCGCCAGCAGCATCCCGGAGTTGGCATCGTCCTCCGCCGGCTGCAGGTGACGCCCCACCACCCGCAACGTGACCTCCTCGCCATCGCGGTCGACCTCCAGCGTGTCGCCGACGTTGAGCAGGAGGCGGTCAAGCACCTCGTCTCCCAGTGCCACCTCGTCGGGCGCGGCAGGAGCGCGCCCCTGCGCGAGCACCGGTGGGATCGCGCCCTCGCGGGCCCAAAGGGTGATCGCCTCGACATGGGACTGCCGGTCAGCGGCGTGGACGACCAGGTCGAGCGAGTCGAAGAGGGCCACCGCCTCGACGTCCGGCTCGCGCGCGATCCGCTCGGCGGTCGGCTCGATCGAGGACAGGTCCCCCAGGGTGGTCACGATGGCGTCGTAGTTCGCGCCCCACAGGTTCGGGCTGGCGAGCAGGTGGTCGACGCGTCCCCCGAAGACGAGGGTCGCGACCACAGCGGCGACGCCCACGGTCACACCGACCAGGGCAGCCCTGGACGGCAGGGCGGTCGGTCCCCGCCTGGTCTCCAGGGCCATCCGAGCCCCGACGGCTACGGGAGGTCGGAGTCCGGCGAGGAAGCCAGCCCCTCGCGTCCGCCGCGCCTGCGCCACCCGCTGGTCGGCCGGGCGCCGGGCGCCGGCCAGCGCTGCTGTACCGGCCGCGAGCGTGACGACGACAAGACCGACGACCATGGCGTCGGGCACCATGACGGCGTCGAACCAGGGGCCGGAATCGGGCTCCGCCTGTCGGGCGAGGCCAGTGATGGTGAGCGGTCCGCCGGCCACGGCGCCGGCAACCGCGAGGAGCGCACCACCGGCCGCGACGGGGAGAGCCACGGTCACGGCGGATGCGATCAGCTGGCGGGAGGTCATGCCGAGCGCTCGGCGGGCGGGGTGCTGCTCCGCCATGATCCCCGCCTGTCGGGCGAGCGCCTGACCGAGTGCGACGACACCGGCGACCGCGGCCGCCAGCGAGAACGCTCGCAACCCGTTCACCTCCACCGCGAGCCCACCCTCGATCCTGGACGCGACGTCCTCGACCGGGTCGATCACCGCGTCGTCGCCGAACAGCGAACGGACCCGATCCTCGATCCCCGGCAGATGATCCTCGTCGACGCGCAGGCCGACCCACTCCCTCCGGAAGATGGCCCGACCATGGCGCTCGTAGTACGCCGGCGTGAGGTAGAGGGTGAGTTCCGGGAGGTCGGACACATCCTGAGCCGCGCGCGCCACACCCACGAGCGTCACGTCCTGGGTGGGGCCGGCCGGCGAGGGGAACTCCCTCTCCTCTTCGAGGGTTTGGGCCTGTTCCGGGGTGAGCGAGACGAGCGAGAAGCGGTCGCCGATCTCTGCGTGGAGCGCGTCCCGCATGGCCTCGTTGACGACGAGCTCGTCCGCTTGGCTCGGATCAGCCGGCCGGCCCTCGACGATGAGGGCGTCGCTGCGATCGTCGCCCGCGGTGATGGGCTCGGCCAGCCCGACCCCATCCACCAGCGGCACCAGCCCGCGGTCGGCCGGCGCGACCGCCAGGAGCACCTCGTGGCGGGCGACCTCGACGCCGGGCAGTCTCGCTGCGTCCCGGATGAGCTCGGGGGAGGGGCTCTCCTCGGTTGTGACCCACAGATTCGGCGTCTTCAGTTGCTCCTCCAGTCGGGCGGGTGCCGTGTCCGCACGCCGCGACCCGGCGAGGGCCGCGAGAGCGACGCCGCCGGCCAGACCGGCGAGAAGCGTCACAATGACGAACGAGCGCCACCGCTGGCGCCATTCCGCCCGGGCCGTCAACCAGACCGCAGCCATCCCGCCTCTCCGCCGCGTCGCTCGGCGCGACGAGACCGCCTCTGCGCCGGCGCTCGTCCCGCCTCTGCCATGTGCCCATTGGGCCGCTTCCGACGCCGCGACGCAAGGGTGCGGGCTTCCCCCCACCAGCTGGTGGCAGCGCCGGCGGGCCCGTAGAGTCGGCGGTGCCAGCGCTCCGGTGGCGAGCGTGCTGGCACCCCCTCCGACACGCAGGGCCTCACCCTCGCCCCCCGGCCCGCTTGACCGTACGGTCCGAACATGCGTATCGAATCATCCGTCACCTCGGTCTCGTGGATCCCGTCCGAGGCCATCACTGGCCTGGCGAAGGTGCCGTTCGAGGCGGGCATGACCCACTACGACGACCCCCCGCCCGACGTCATCGAGGACGTCGAAGAGCTGCGGCTCGCGGACCGGTTCCGCTTTGCCAACGAGCTCCGCGCCTGGATCGAGGTCGAGGACGGCAAGGTCGTCGACCACGGCCACAGCGGCCGCGGCCATATCGGAGTGACACGCGTGCGGGTGGGGCGCCGCGCCGTCTACTTCACGGCGTTCCGGCTGCCCGACCTGCAACCCGAGCCCGAGGTGGGCGACGGGTGGGTGCGCTTTGTGCAGACGACCGGTGGCCGGACGGGCCTGCCGGCGCCCCGCCGCGTCGCCCACCCGCCGTACCTGCAATACGACTCACCCCTCGTCTGGACGACGTTGGGGCTGACCGTCTACGCCGACGGGCGCAGCGAGCACGCCGTGGTCGGCGCCAGCCCGTTCCCCCGCGCGTGGATCTACGACCACGAGGGTCAGGTTGTGGCCAAGACCGGCATGCTCGACTTCAAGCATTGGTACCGCCACGCCTTCGGTACGCACACCCCGTGGGGCGACGAGGACTCGCCCGCATTGGTGACCGCGGTCGAGTCGGCGCTCGAGCGGGAGCTGTCCCTGACCATCATGCGGGGCGGCAAGAAGCCGACGATCAAGAAGGTGGCCGAGAACAGGGCCCTGGTCGAGCAAGGTGACCGGGGCGACCAGATCTTCGTGCTGCTCGACGGCCTGATCACCGTCGAGGTGGACGGCGAGCCTCTCGCTGCCCTTGGCCCCGGCGCGGTGCTCGGCGAGCGCGCCGTGCTCGAGGGCGGCGTGCGGACCTCGACGCTGCGGGCGGCGACCACATGCAAGGTCGCTTCGGTCCCAGGCGACCGGCTCGATCGCTCGGACCTGACCGAGCTGAGCACGGGTCACCGGCGGGAGGAGGGGACGGTGGGCTTCCCGGTGTAGCGACCGTGGGACGCCGCTTTCGCCGGCCGTCCGCTGGAGGAGCAACGGTGGGTGAGCGCTGCGGCTGTGACGCTCCCGTGTGGTGCAGCGGGTGTGGTGGCACCACCCGGCAACGGTGCTGACATCCTTCACCCGCGGGGCGGCACCCGGTTGTACTGTCGGGAGAAGCGAGGACCCGGGCGGATGTCTGACAATATGCTGGTAGTGCACGGTGTGCGGAGGACCTCCCAGGCTGAGAACGGGCCCGGGCGGGCGGTGCGGGGCGTCGACCTCAGCCTGGCGCGAGGTGAGTTCGTGGCGGACATGGGGCCGTCGGGTTGCGGCAAGTCGAGGGGCGTCAACGGCGCCGCCGCCGAGGCCTGAGACGGGGGCGCGCTCGTGGCCTTCGCTGCCTACTGGGCCCGCGCCTCGCTGCGCCGTCGCTGGCGCAGCCTGGCCG
>JBKPRV010000200.1:0-4253 GCA_046734715.1 Actinomycetota bacterium
CCAGTGCACCGCCTCGACCGCGACCTCGGGCCGGTCGGGGGCGAGCCGCTCGGCCGCCTGGGCCCGGATCACGATGGCGCTCACGTGGTGGGCGACCACGTCGTGCAGCTCGCGGGCGATGCGGGTGCGCTCCTCGACCACCACCTTCTGCGACTCGACCCGCCGCAACCGCCGCTGCTCGCGCACGAGCGCCCCCAGGAACGTGGTGCCCGCCACCACGAACAGCGCAAACAGCACCCGCGACCAGTCCAAGCCCGGAGCCAACGTCAGGCTCTGGAGGTCGACGAACAGCACCCCCGTGCCCGCCAGGCACACGGCCCCCGCCACCAGCGCGCTGATGGCACCCGACTGCGCCACCAGGTAGGCGACCGCCAGGATGGGCACCAGCTGGAACTCGGTGGCATGGCCGAGCACACCTCCACCAGCACCGCCGGGTGCACCCAGGTCGAACAGCGGCAGGCTCAGCACCATGACGTAGAGCGGCACCCCGAGCAGCAGGGCTACCGGCGGCACCATGCGCCGGAGCGTGAGCACCGCCGCCGTCGCCCACATCGCCACCTGGTGCGGGCCCGTCGGCAGCGAGAGCGTGGCCCCGTCACCCACCGGGGGCAACTGCACCGCCAGCGTGGCCGCCGTCCAGCCCACGACCACCAGAACACCCACCATCAGGTCCTGACCGCCCTCGGGAAGGCGGCGCCACCATGCTGCGAGCCGGCCAGACACCGGCTCACGGTAACCACACCGGCGGTCGGGTTGATCGCCCGAAAGGGGGAACGACCCGCCAGGCACATCAGTCGTTCGGACCACGGCAAACGCCACGTACCACCGATGTGCCCCTGACCAGGGGCTCCGTACGTTCGCTCCATGGCGAGCACCCTCTCCCACCGCCGCCGGCAGCCGGCGCAGTCCCTGCCGGCCGGCCCCCGCCACCGGCGTCGCCCGGGCCGAGGCCGCCGGCAGGCCTTCCACTTCAGCGCGCTGGTCGGCGCCACCCTCCTGGCCGTCGCCGGCATCGCCACCATGACCGCGGCGGTGACCGACGCCGTCCGCGGCCCCGAGGCCGAGATCGTCCCGCCGCCCGGCGACCTCCCTCCGATCGCCGCCGCCGCCTACGTGGTGATCGACGGCGACACGGGCGAGGCCCTGGCCTTCCTCAACGCCGACGAGCCCCGCCCGGTGGCCAGTCTCGTGAAGCTCATGACCGCCCGTCTGGTCCTCGACGCCGGGCCACTCGAAGACACCGCGACCGTCCCGCCGCTGCGGATCGCCGGTGACGAGTCACAGGCCGGGCTCGAGCCCGGCGATCACGTGTCGCGGGGCGAGCTGCTGCAGGCGATGCTGGTCGCCAGCGCCGGCGACGCGGCCCGCACCCTGGCGATCGATGTGGCCGGCAGCGAGCACGGCTTCGTCCGCATGATGAACGCCGAGGCGGCCGCGGCAGGCCTCGACGCCACCCGCTATGCCAACCCCGTCGGGCTCGACGACCCGGCTCAGCACTCGTCGGCCGCCGACGTCGCCCACCTCGCCCTTGACCTCATGCAGGACCCCGCCTTCCGCCGCATCGTCGCCGCCGACAGCATCAGGATCGACGGCTCGGAGCTGCCCACCACCAACGACCTGCTAGGGGCCTACCGGGGCGCCGACGGCATCAAGACCGGCCACACGGACGAAGCCGGATGGTGCATCGCCGCCTCCGCCACCCGCGACGGCCGCAGCATCGTGGCCGTCGTCCTGGGCGCGCCCACCGAACAAGACCGCGACGCCGCCGCCCGCGCCCTTCTCGACTACGGCTTCTCCGTCGCCTAGACGATGTGCCCTGGGACGTTGTTGACGTCCGCTGAGTAGTTGGCCGTCGTCGACCACCGCCGCGTTCGCGACCTCGGGCGAGACGTACTCGATCGCCGCAAGCCGGGCCGACGGCCGGGCAGAGAACGACGGCAACAGATCGGGGACATCAGCACGGCTGAGCCCGAGGACCAAACGAGCGCCACTCGGGTCCTCCCACCACATGACAGCGATGCCGTCCACCTTCCCGAGCCTCTCGGCGAACAGGACCACGCGACTCACGAGCGACCGAAGCTCGTCCACATCGGCCACCGCCGGCCCGACGCACGCCAGGTTCGACGCCACGCCGTGACCGTAACGGCTCCTCTCCCTGGCCGGCTGGTCGCGCCGTCGCTCACCAACGGCCTCTGAACGGGCGCGATCACGAGCTGTCGATCAACGAGGCGAGGACGAATGTCCGCTCCTGCTGGTAGGGGCACCCGAGGGCGGCGAAGGTCGGTCCGAGGCGTGTGATGACGGTGCGGTCGCCGGCCGCGAACGCGGCGGCGCGGCGGATGATCGCCGAGGCGACGGGGTTGTGGCGGGCGGCGCCGCGGGCGCGCTCGATCCGGTCGGGCGCATCGCTTCGTCGGGCGAGGACACCGGCCTCCGCCCAGACGGCGGCGTACCACGGCCGGAACATCATGATGAACGCGTGCCACCACGCTTCGGGGTCGTCGGCGTCGGTCGTGAGCCGGGCCACCGCGGCGTCGGCGTCCATGCGATGGAGGTCGACGATCGCGTCGAAGGTGGGCTCCCACGCGAACGCGGCGATCATCTGGTTGCCCGCGCCGAGGTCCTGGGTGATCTGGTGCCACTGCTCGCGGCGGTCGTCGTCGCCCAGGATGCCGTGGACCATGGCGACGGCATGGGTGCAGTTGGCCAGGTTGGAGACGGCCGGACGGCCGACCCGCTCCCAGCTCGCGCGAAAGCGTTCGCCCTGCTCGACCACGGCGTCGAAGTGTCCCGCGAGCGCGGCGATCTTGAGCTGCGGCGCCAGCGCAAGGTGCTCCTCCTCCCGGTTGAAGGGCAGGGCGGCCAAGCGGCGGGCGAGGCCGGCAGCCCCGGGGAGGTCCCCCGCCGCCAGCAGGATCTCGGCACCGTACTTGTAGTGGTCGCTGTGCTCGTACCCGGTGGTCGCCTCCGGAGGGAGGGCGCCGATCACCGCCTCGCGGCGTCGCACCACATCGACGGCAGCAGGTAGATCGTCCTGATGGAGGTGAACGGAGGACAGCAGGTCCAGCGCGGTGTCCTCCATGACGAGGTCGCCTGCCTCGTGAGCGAGGGCGACCGCGTCCTCCACCCGCCCGGGGGTGAGGTCGGGGTAGTCGCCGTAGGCCGCGGCGACGGCGAGGGCGGCGTCCGCGACGGGCGACTCGTTGGTGACGGTCGTCGCTTCGGCCAGCAGGGCGGCCGCCTCTTCGGGGGCCGGGACCTCGGTCATCGTCCCGGGAGACCGGGTGATGAACAGCGACGCGCAGGCGAGGTCGCGGGCGGCGCCACCGCGGTCGCCCGACGACGTCGCCAGGTCCGCGGCCGCCCGGAGCAGGCGCATCGTCTCCGTGCCGGCATAGCGGGTGGCCGCGGCACCGGCCGCCCGTCGCAGCAGCGCCACCCGCTCGGCCGGTGAGGGCTCGAGGTCGGCGGCCTGCTCGTAGCGCTGCTGGGCCTCGGTGAGCCGCTCGCGGCGGAACAGCTGGTCGGCGAGCTGAGCCGCCAGCGTTGCCGCGGGCCCGGCTCGCTCAGGCTCGCCGGCGCAGCGGCCCAAGCCAGCGCGGGCGTCGTCGACGAGCTGATCGAACCGGGTGCACCAGGCGTCGTCGGGTCGGGCCGCAGCCAGCTCGGCGAGCCCGGCGCGGCACCACTGGTCGTGGCGGGTCTGGACCGCGGGGAGCTCGCCGGCCAGCTGGAGCTGCTCCTCGCCGTACTGGCGGATGGTCTCCAGCGTGCGGTAGCGGGTCGGAGCACCGCGCTCGACGACGAGCAGGCTGTTGTCGGCCAGCCGCGCCAACCCGTCGCCGACCACGGCTCGATCGACGTCCGGGGCTGCGACGGCGTGAGCGGCGTCCACGTCGAACCACGAAGCGAAGACGGCGACGCCCCGCAGCAGGGCCCGGTTGGTGGGATCGAGCATGCCGCTGCTCCAGCTGATCGTGTCCCGGATCGAACGGTGCCGGCCGGCAACCGCCGTGCCGCCGACGTCCAGGAGGCGCAGCCGCTCATGCAGGCCGGCCTCCAGGCCGTCGAGGCCGAGGGTCGGGTACCGGGACGCGGCGAGCTCGATCGCGAGGGCGATGCCGTCCAAGGCCTCGCAGAGCGCGCCGAGGCGACGACGGTCGGGCAGGTCCTCGCCGGTCGCTTCGCGGGCGCGGGCGAGGAACAACGCCACCGCGTCGCCATCGGCTGACATCGCCGGCACCGTGTACAGG
>JBKPRV010000201.1:0-5394 GCA_046734715.1 Actinomycetota bacterium
GCCCGCACGTCGGGGTCGTCGTAGGCCTGGCGGGGGACCAGCCCGGCCACCACGGCCAGCGCCGACACCCGCTCGGGCGCCAGCGCGGCCACCGCCACCCCGGCCAGCGCGCCGCCCGACCAGGCCAGCACCCCGCAACGCTCGATACCCAGCGCGTCGAGCACGGCCACCATGTCGGCGGCCGCCACCGCGGGCCAGCCGTCGCCGGTCCCCGGCGGGAGCGGGTCGCTGCCGCCGTACCCGGGTCGGTCCAGCGCCAGCAGCCGCACCCCGGCCGCCGCCGCCACGCCGTCGTCCGGGTGGCGGGACAGCCGGGAGTCCGGCGTGCCGTGCAGGTAGAGCACCGGCACGCCGTCGGGGTCGCCGACGTCGTCGAGCGTGAGCGTCCGATCGCCGGCGGTGACGTCCCGGGTGGTCACGGCGCCGGAACCTACACTGCGGGATTCCCGGCGGTACCGGCTACCCGCCTGAACAAAACCGGAGGTCAACCCCTATGCAATCGGTCGAGCAGGCCGCGCCCGCCCCGCCCGCCGCCCCCACCGGACGCCGGCTCCTGCCGGCATCCACCGTGCCCCGACTGGCGGTGGCGGCGGTGGCGGCCTACGCCGGCGCCCAGGTCATCTCGGACATCACCAGCGTCAAGATCGGCGTCGCCTTCGGCCGGGCGGTCGACATGGGCACCTGGATCTACCCGATCACGTTCACCCTGCGCGACGTGGTCCACAAGATGCTGGGCCGCCGCGCCGCCCGCTCCCTCGTGGTGACGGCCGCCGGCGTCAACCTGTTCATGGCCCTCTACCTGCAGTGGGTGGCTCGGGCCCCGAGCCACGAGACCTACGTGCTGGGCGACGAGTTCAAGCAGGTGCTGGGCCCGCTGTGGCGCATCGTGGTGGCCTCGATCATCGCCGAGGTGATCAGCGAGCTGCTCGACACCGAGGTGTACAGCTGGTTCGTCCGCCGCGTGACGACGCACTACCAGTGGGCGCGGGTGGCGGTCAGCAACGCGGTCAGCATCCCGGTGGACAACGCCGTGTTCGCAGTGCTGGCTTTCGGCTCGCTGCCGTTCCTCACCGATGACGCCCTCACCCTGCCGTGGTCGGCGGTGTGGGACATCTTCGTGGTGAACCTCACGGTCAAGTTCCTGGTCTCGGCGCTCAGCCTCCCGCTGATCTACGTGTCCCCCGACCGGGACTGGAGCGCCGACCCCGACGATGCCTAACGAACCACGCCGCGGAGGCACATGTCGGCGTACTCGTCGATGAAGCCGGGGTCGGTGGGCCAGGGCATGCCGGGCTTGGAGACGAGCAGCGACGTGAGGCCGTGGACCCGGGCCCAGAAGCCGAGCGACAGGCGGTAGGCGTCGGTCAGCTCGGGACGGAAGCGGTCGGCGTCGATGCAGGCCTGCACGCATTCCATCAGGTGGTCGAACGCCGCCGAGTCGGCCAGGGCCCGGCCCTGGAATTCCTCGGGGGCCACGTCGGGCCGGGTCATGAACATGATCCGGTAGGGCTCGGGGTTGGCCACGCCGAAGTCGATGTAGGCCCGGCCCAGCGCGGCGAGCAGGTCCACCGGGTCGTCGATGTCGCGCGTGGCCCGCATGATGTAGTCCTCGAGGGCGGTGAAGTGGCGGACGCAGACCTCGAAGATCAACGTGGTCTTGTCGGCGAAGTGCCGGTAGATCGACGGCGGCGTCACGCCCACGGCCTCGGCCACCGCCCGGATGGACACCGCCTGCGCCGACCCCGTCTCCAGCAGCATGCGCTCGGTGGCGGCCAGGATCTCGTCGCGGAGCTGCCGCCCCTCGCCTCTGGGTAGGCGGGGGCGGCGTCCGGTGGCCGTGGGCGACGGGGTCATCGATGGCTCCGGTCTCCGGCCATGGCACCAGGATCGCGCTCAGCGCCGTTCCCGTCCTGCTGGGCGGCCCCGACCAGTGCCGCTGGGGGAGCGGGCGCCGGCTCACCGGCCTCGCCCTCGTCGTCCAGCGAGATGCTCTCGCGGATGCCCCAGCGGTCGTGGAAGCGCCGCAGCGGGCGGGGTGCCCACCAGTTCCAGTCGCCGGCCAGCCGCATGAAGGCGGGGACCAGCGTGCCCCGGATGAGGAAGGCGTCCATGAGCACGGCCAGCGTCAGGCCCAGGCCGAACAGCTTGATGAAGCTCACCCGGCCGAGGGCGAAGGAGAGGAAGACCACGGCCATCAGCACGGCGGCCGCGGTCACGAGCCGCCCGGTGCGCTCCAGGCCCACGGCGACGGCCGACTCGTTGTCGGCGCCGTGGTCGTGCTCCTCCTTGATGCGGGACAGGAGGAAGACCTCGTAGTCCATCGACAGCCCGAAGGCGACGCAGAACATGAGGATGGGCATGGCGGCGGCCAGCCCGCCGGTCGGGGTGAAGTTCAGCACCCCGGACAGGTGGCCCTCCTGGAAGATCCACACCATGGCCCCGAAGGTGGCCGACAGGCTGAGCAGGTTCAGCACGATGGCCTTGGCCGGGATGATGACGCTGCCGAACATCATGAACAGCAGCACGGTCGTGATCACCGCGATGATGGCGATGGCGAGCGGCAGGCGGGAGAACAGCGAGCTGTTCAGGTCCACGAGCCCGGCGGACTGGCCGGTGACCAGCACCGGGTAGGGCGAGTCGGTGTCCCGCACGGCGTGGACCAGGTCCTCGCCCTCGGGGGAGTAGGGCTCGACGGACGGCACCACCGACAGGTAGCTGCCGTAGGTGGCGGTGAAGCCCGCGTAGCGCGGGGCCGCGTCGGGGCCGAGCACCAGCTGGCCGGGCTCGCAGCCGAACTCGGCGGCCACGCCCTCGCCGCAGTAGCTGCCCGTGGCGGCGTCGACCCGGGAGACGCCGGGCAGGCGGGCCAGCGTCGCCGCGTAGGCGTCGATCTCGGTGGTGGGCACGTCGGGCGTCTCGGTGGCGGGGACGACGGACAGGGCGCCCGCCTCCTCGGAGGAGAATTCCTCGCGGACCACGTCGCCCACCACCCGGCCGTCCGCGCCCGGAGGCAGGACCCGGTCGTCGGGCTGGGTCAGGCGCAGCCCGAGGAAGGGAGCGCCCAGCAGCAGGAGCACGGCCACAGCGCCGGCCGCGACGGGGACGGGCCGCCGCATCACGAAGCGGGCGATGCGGTGCCACACGCCCTGCTCGGGCGGGACCAGCGAGCGCCGCCACACGGTCAGCGAGTTCACGCGGTGACCCAGCAGCGCCAGGATGGCGGGCAGGACCACGACCGAGAACAGTCCCGAGAGCAGCGCCACCGCCACGCCGGCGTAGGCGAAGCTGCGCAGGAAGGCGAGGGGGAACACGAGCGTGGCGCACAGCGAGGCCGCCACGGTCATGGCGCTGAAGGCCACCGTGCGCCCGGCGGTGCGGACGGTCCGGACGACCGCAGGGCGGGGTTCGTGACCGGCCCGCAGCTCCTCGCGGTAGCGGTACACGATGAACAGGCTGTAGTCGATGGCCAGGCCCAGGCCCATGGCGGTGGTGAGGTTCAGGGCGTAGATCGACACCTCGGTGACGCCCGACAGCAGCTGCAGCACCAGGAACGTGCCGAAGATCGACATGATGCCGATCACCAGCGGCAGGCTGGCGGCCACCACGCTGCCGAAGATCAGCACCAGCAGGACCAGCGTGATGGGCAGGGCGATCATCTCGGCCTTGACCAGGTCCTCCTCGATGGTGTTGCCGACCTCGTGGAACACCTGGGCGAAGCCGCCGACCTCGACGTCCAGCGCCTCGCCGTCACCGCTGCGCTGGAGGCGGGGCCCCAGCTCGTCGATGCGGGCCTCGACCTGATCGTCGTCACCCTCGATGCGCGCGATGACCAGGGCGCGGCTGCCGTCGTCGCTGCGCAGCGGCGGGGCGTTGCCCTCGGACCAGTAGGAGACGACGTCGGTCACGCCGGGCTCGGCGGCCAGCTCGGCGGTCAGGGCCTGGCCGGCCTCGGCCGCCGCCGGGGAGTCGACGTTGCCATCGCGGGCGGTGGCCAGGAGCACCACGTTGGGCACCCCGGTGTCGAACTTCTGGGCCAGGACCTCCTCGGCCCGGGCGGACTCGGTCGAGGGGTCGTCGAAGCCCCCGGCGGTGAGGCTGTCGGCGACCCCGCCTCCGAGGGCGCCGGCCAGCGCTACGAACAGCACGGCGACGACGAGCACGAGACGGGAGCGGCGGGTAGCCAGGTTCGCGAGGCGCGTCAGCATTGGGGGCCTCCGGGCGGGATGACGTCAGGGGGGGAAGTTAACCGTGTTACGTTATCGGTGATATCTGACTCCTCGACCAGGTCCGATGTCCAGATGACGTCAGTCACACGGCAGTTCGCTTGCCGTCGACTTGACCGGTGGGTCAATCTTCCCGGCGTGCCTGAGGTCGTCACGTTCCCCGGGGCCCGCGCCCCCGACCGGACCCGCCGCGTCCTGTCCCACGGCGTCAACATCGCCGTCCACGAGTGGGGCGCCGCCGACGCCCCGCCCATCGCGGTGGCGCACGGTGGGTTCGACTTCGCCCGGACCTACAGCCGCTTCGCTCCGGTGCTGGCCGACGCCGGCTGGCGGGTCGTGGCCTGGGACCAGCGTGGCCACGGCGACTCCGACCATGCGTCGCTGTACTCGTGGGAGGCGGACCTCCGCGACGCGCTGGCGGTCGTCAACTCGGTCACCGACGCCCCGCTGCCCGTGATGGGCCACTCCAAGGGCGCGGGCGTGATGCTGCAGTTCGCGGCGGCGTTGCCCCACCGGATCAGCGCGCTGATCAGCCTCGACGGCATCGCCACCCGGCGCTCGATGCCCGACGTGCCCGATCACGAGCGCACCAAGCTGCTGGCCGGCGAGCTGGCCGGCTGGCTCGACTTCCGCCGCAGCGTGGTCGACCGGCAGCGCCGGCCCGACACGCTCGACGGCCTGGCCGCCCGGCGAGCCCGCATGAACCCCCGCCTGCCCCGGGAGTGGCTGCGCTACCTGGTGTCGGTGGGCGCCCGCCAGGACTCCGACGGCTGGCGCTGGAAGATCGACCCGGCGCTGCGGATGGGCGGCTTCGGGCCGTGGCGTCCGGAATGGGGCCTATCCCGCCTACCCGGTGTCGGCTCGCCCATGCTCGCGGTCATGGGACTGCAGCCCGAGATGATGGGTTGGGGCTCCCGACCCGATGAGGTCGAGGAGTGGCTCCCGCCCGGCAGCCGCCTGGTGGTCATGGACGACGCCGGCCACTTCGTCCACATCGAGCAGCCTGACAGGGTGGCCAAGTTCGTCCTGCACTTCCTGGAGGACATCCAGTGACGGCTCCCGCGGAACCCGCCGCGCCGACGGTCATGCTGCGCAACAGCCGGATCGACCTGGCCTTGCATCGGCTGCGGGAGGGCGCGGGCCGGCCCCTGCTGATGCTGCACGGCCTGGG
>JBKPRV010000202.1:0-14154 GCA_046734715.1 Actinomycetota bacterium
GCGCCAGGATGCGCTCCGGCTCGGCGTCGCTCAGGCCGGGCACCGCCTGCTCCAGGCGGGCGAGGTAGTCGTGGCCGAGGTGGGCGTCCACCGTCAGGAGCGTGTGGACGTCGCCGTGGCGCAGCAGCCAGCCCAGCTCCGGGGCCTTGCTGTAGGTGTTGAGCAGCACGGCGATCGCGCCCAGGCGGGTGATCCCCAGCCAGCCCACGATCCAGTCCGGCCCGTTGCCCGCCAGCAGCCCGATCCGGCTGCCCTTGCCCGCCCCGGTGGCCAGCAGGCCCCGCGCCAGCACGGCCGACTGCGCCTCCGCCTCGGCGTACGAGAGCCGCCGGTCGCCCAGCACGGCCAGGGTCCTGGGGCCGTGGTTGGCGGCCGCGGCGCGGATCAGCTCGCCGGCGGTCGGGGTGAAAGGCGGGAAGCTCGGCTCGCCGGCCATCAGGCTCAGGCGACGTTCATGAGGCGGGCCAGGTTGCCCCCCATGACCTTGGCCGTGTCCTCGGGCGTCAGCCCGGCGAGGTCGTCGACGAAGGCCAGCGGGTCGGACATGCCTTCGGGATGCGGGAAGTCCGAGCCGAACACCACGTTGTCCGCCCCGATCACCTCGCACAGCCCCACGGGGTCGTCCTCGTGGAACGGGTGCACGAAGATGTTGCGCTTGAACACCGCCACCGGGTCCTCCTCGAACAGGTGGGGGTTGAAGGCGTAGGTCGACTCCAGGTCGTGGATCAGGGGCCGCACCCAGCTCGAGCCGTTCTCCACCGGCACGATCTTCAGCCCGGGGAAGCGGGTGCACAGGCCGTGGCCGATGGCCGACGCCACCGTGTCGGTGATGGCGCGGGACGAGGCGTGGGTGATGGCGGCGAAGGCGCCGCCGCCCTTGAACGGCGTGAACTCGTCGCCGGGCACGCCCTCCCACTCGTTGAGGTAGCGCTGGTAGCCGCTGTCGGAGGCGTGCATGCCGACCACGATGTCCCGGTCCTGCACCAGCTCCCAGAACGGGTCGAACTCGGGCAGCGCGAAGCTGCGGGGGCCGCGGTAGCCCGGGACCGGCGCGGGGCGGATGAGCACGATGCGGGCGCCCCGCTCGGTCACCCAGTCCAGCTCCTCGATGGCGCGCTCGACGATGGGCAGCGTGATCACCGGGGTCGGGAAGATGCGCCCCTCGTAGTCGAAGCTCCAGTGCTCGTGCATCCACTGGTTGAGGGCGTGGATCACGACGTGGGTGGCGTCGGGATCGTCCCGCAGCCGCTCCTCGACCAGGCTGGCCAGCGTGGGCCACATGAGCGCCCGGTCCAGGCCGAGCTCGTTCATGAGCTCCAGGCGCGGCGCCGGCTCCCGGAAGGCGGGGAGGGCCTCGATGGCGCGGCCCATGAGCTCGCGGCGCGACTTCCCCTCGGGGTTGCCCTGCTTGAAGTACTCCTCCTGGGCGCCGGGTGCGGCCACGCGCTCGAAGGTGGGGTTGGGGATGTAGTCCGTGATCCTGCCCTTCACGGCGATCTTCGTGCGCCCACGCACCTCGACGTAGTCGATGACCTGTGCGTAGGCGTCGGGCAGGAACTTGGTGAGGGCGTCCCGGGTCTCGTACATGTGGTTGTCCGCGTCGAAGACCGGGAAGTCCAGGTGGCGGGACGGCATCGTGGACACCTCTGATCGAAAAGGTGACATCGCTGTTAGCTACGGTACACGCGTGGATCTGGAGCTGAGCGAGGACCAGCGGTTCTTCCTGGACACCACACGCAAGTTCCTCGCGGCGGAGGCCCCGGTCTCGTGGGTGCGCACGCTGGAGGACGACCCCGCCGGCTTCCCCGCCGAGTGGTGGTGCCGCGGGGCGGCGTTGGGGTGGACGTCGCTGCTCGTCCCCGAAGCCGACGGGGGTGGGTGCGTCGGTCCCCACGGGCTGGGCGACCTGGTGCTGGTGGCCGAGGCGATGGGCCGCGGCGTCTCGCCCGGCCCGCTGGTGCCGGTCAACGTGGTGGCGGCGGCCGTCGCCGCCGGGGGCACGGCGGCCCAGAAGGAGGAGGTGCTGCCCGGCTTGCTCGACGGCTCCGTGGTGGCGGCATGGACCGGTCCCGGGCTGGTCGACGCCGCGCCCGAGGCGGACGGCTTCCGACTCACCGGGCGGGCGGCGCCGGTGGAGGCCGGGGCCCAGGCCGGCTGGCTGCTCGTCGGCGCCCGGGGGCCGGACGGGCCGATCCTGGTGCTGGTCGGCCCGCACGACCCGGGCGTGACGGTGACCCTGCTCGGCGGGCTCGACCTGGTCCGGCGCTTCGCCGAGGTGCGCTTCGACGGGGTGCCGGTGCCCGCCTCGGCCGTGGTCGCGGGCGACCCGGCCGACCTGGCGCTGATCGCGTGCACCGTGCAGTGCGCCGAGACGGTCGGGGTCATGGACCGCGTGTTCGAGCTGACGCTCGACTGGCTGGCCGACCGCTGGTCGTTCGGGCGCCCGCTGGCCTCGTACCAGGCGCTCAAGCACCGGGTGGCCGACGACAAGCTGTGGCTGGAGGCCAGCCACGCCGTGGCCACGGCGGCCACTCGCGCCGTCGCCACCGGCGAAGACGGGGCGGCCGAGATGGTGAGCGCGGCCAAGGCGTGGATCGGCCGGCACGCCACCGAGCTGATCCAGGACTGCATCCAGCTCCACGGCGGCATCGGCGTCACGTGGGACCACGATCTGCACCTCTACCTGCGGCGGGCCACGGTCAACCGGCTCACCTACGGCACGCCCGAGGAGCACGCCGAGGGCATCGCCGCCCGCGCCCTGGGGGAAACCGCATGACCGACATGGAGCCGGTCGAGGACTTCCGGGCTCGGGCCCGGGCGTGGCTGGCCGACAACATGCCACCGTTCCCGGGCCAGGTGGAGGACCGGATCGGCGACGACCGGCGCGAGTACGAGCGCGAGCTGCAGCGCCGGCTGTGGGACGGAGGCTTCGCCGGCATCTGCTTCCCGACCGAGTACGGCGGGCTCGGGCTGACCCAGGATCACCAGCAGGTCTTCACGGAAGAGTCGCAGCCCTACGACATGCCCTTCCACTTCAACATCCCGACGCTCGGCATCCTCGCGGCGACGCTGGTCGACTTCGGCACTCACGAGCAGAAGTTGCGCCACCTGCCCGCCATCCTGCGGGGCGAAGAGCTGTGGGTGCAGTTCCTGTCCGAGCCGAGCGGCGGGTCGGACCTCGCCGGCTGCCTCACCCGGGCCGACCGCGACGGCGACGTGTTCGTGCTCAACGGGTCCAAGATCTGGAGCTCGTCCGCCCACGTCAGCGACTACGCCCTGTGCCTGGCCCGCACCAACTGGGACGTGCCCAAGCACCGCGGCCTGACGATGTTCATCCTGAAGATCCACCAGCCGGGCGTGACCGTCACGCAGATCCGGCAGCTCGACGGCTCGATGGACTTCTGCCAGGAGTACTTCGACGACGTGCCGGTCCCGGCCTCGGCCGTGGTGGGGGAGGTCGACGACGGCTGGACGGTGGCCTCGCGCCTGCTGGTCCACGAGCGCAACACAGTGGGCGGCGCCTCGCCCTACACCAGCGGCCGCAACCCGGGCCGGGACGAGACCCGCGCCGATGCCGACCTGCTGGCCATGGTGCGGGAGGGCGGGCTGGCCGCCGACCCTCTCGCCCGCCAACTGCTGGCCGACGCCCGCATCCGCCAGCTGGTCGGGTCCGAGCTGGTCCGCCGGGTGGGCGCCGGCATGGCGTCGGGCAGGCTGCCCCCGCCGGCCGGGGCACTGCTCAAGCTGTTCAGCGCCACCGCGGTCATACGCCGCTGTGAGATCGGCCTGGAGCTGGCCGGGCGAGCGGCGGCCGCCTGGCCCGAGGGCGCCGACACGCCCGGCCGCCGGCTCGCGGAGGTGTCGTTGTGGCGCCAGAGCCTGTCGCTGGGAGGCGGCAGCAACGAGATGCAGCGCAACATCATCAGCGAGCGGCTGCTGGGGATGCCGCGCGAGCCCACTGCCGACCGCGACGTCCCCTACCGCGAGGTGGGCCGGGTCAGCCGATCGCGCCCTTCTCCTTGAGCGCGGTGAGCTCGTCCCAGTCGTAGCCGGCTTCGAGCAGGACCAGCTCGGTGTGCTCACCGTGCTCCGGCGCCCGTGTCACCTGCACGGGCTGCTCGTCGAACTGAGCCGGGCTGGCCACCAGCGCCACCTCGTCGCCGTTGCCCGCGGTCATGCTGGGCAGGTAGCCGTTGGCCTGGACCTGCACGTCGTCGTACAGCTCGTCCAGGGTCTGGAACGGGCTCCACACCCCGTCGAACGTGTCGAGCACCTCGCGCCAGTGGGACAGCGGGTGGGCGCCGAAGGCCTCGTCCAGGCGGGCGACGCACTCCGCGGCGTTCTCGGCGCGGGCGGCCGAGTCGGCGAAGCGGGGATCCGTGGCCATGTCGGGCACGCCCAGCCGCTCCACGAAGTCGACCCAGTGCTTGTCGCTCTGCAGCAGGATGAGGCTGATGAACCGGTCGTCGGCCGTGCGGTAGGTCCCCACCCCCGGATTGCCGGACATGGGCCGGCCGCCGCCCCCCGGGAGCCTCCCGAAGCCGAACAGCTTGGCCGCGACGACCAGCGGCGAGATCTGCCACATGGCGGTGGCCAGCAGCGACACGTCGACCACGCTGGCCTCGCCGGTTCGCTCCCGCTGGACCAGCGCGGCGGCGATGGCCCCGGCCGTGGCGAGCCCGCCCATCACGTCGCCGAACGCGGGCGAGGGCTGGCTGGCGGGCCAGCCGCCTTCGCGCTCGGGCATCACCGCTCCGAGGCCGCCGCGGGCCCAGAACGAGGCGCCGTCGTAGCCGCCCTTCTCGGCCTCGGGGCCCTTGGGCCCGGCCCCGGAGCCCCGGGCCACGATGATGTCCGGGTTGCGGGCCCTCAGGTCCTCGGTGTCGATGCGCAGCTTGCGGCGCACCGGCGGCATGAAGTTGGTGAGGAAGACGTCGGCCGTCTCCACCAGGCGCAGCAGCGCCTCCCGGCCGTCGGGGTGGGACAGGTCGAGGCCCACCGAGCGCTTGCCCCGGTTGGGCTGCTCGATCATGAAGTTCACCCCGCCCGCGCCGAACGGCACGAGGCCGGAGGTGATCAGTCCCCGCTGCGGATCGCCGGTGACCGGGTGCTCGATCTTGATGACGTCGGCCCCCCAGTCCACGAGCACCGATCCCCCGGAGGGGACGAACATCCAGCTGGCGACCTCGATGACGCGGATCCCGTCGAGCGGTCCGGGCATGGGGCGTTCTCCCTCAGGCCGCCGGGAAGCCGACGGTCTTGGTCTCGGTGAAGATCTCCAGGCCCTCGAGGCCGCACTGGCGGCCGATGCCCGACTGCTTGTAGCCGCCGAACGGGGCATCGGCGCCGTACCAGACGCCGCCGTTGAGCGCGAGCGTGCCGGTGCGGATGCGGCGGGCCACGCTCTTGGCCCGCTCCAGGTCGTTCGACGTGATCTGCCCCGACAGGCCGTAGGGACTGTCGTTGGCGATGCGCACGGCGTCGTCGTCGTCCTCGTAGGCGATCATGACCAGCACCGGCCCGAAGATCTCCTCGCGGGCGATGGTCATGGAGTTGTCGACGTCCACGAACAGCGTGGGCTCCACGAACCAGCCGCGGTCGAGATGCGCGGGCCGCCCGCCGCCCGCCACCAGGCGGGCGCCCTCGGCCTTGCCTTTCTCGATGTAGCCCAGCACCCGCTCCCGCTGGCGGGCGGAGATGACCGGGCCCATGAGGTTGCCGGGGTCGGCCGGGTCGCCATAGGTCACGCCCGCGATGCCCGCCACCGCCATGTCCACCGCCTCGTCGTAGCGGGACCTCGGCACGAGCAGCCGGGTGCTCATGGCGCAGCCTTGGCCGGCGTGGAAGCAGATCGATGCCGCGGAGCCGGGGAGGGTGGCGGCCAGGTCGGCGTCGTCGAGCACCAGGTGGACCGACTTGCCGCCCAGCTCCAGGAACACGGGCTTGAGGCTGGCCGACGCCGCCTCCATGATCCGCCGCCCGGTGGCCGTCGAGCCGGTGAACGCCACCATGTCGACCAGCGGCGACGTGCTCAGCACCTCGCCCACCAGGTGGTCGCTGGACGCCACCACGTTGACCACGCCCGGCGGGATGTCGGTCTGATCGGCCACCATCCGGCCGAGCCGGGTGGCGTTCCAGGGCGTGTCGGGGGCGGGCTTGAGTACGCACGTGTTGCCCATGGCCAGGATCGGCCCGAGCTTGTTGAGCGAGATCTCCACCGGATAGTTCCAGGGCACGATCACGCCGACCACGCCGACCGGCTCCTTCCACACCTCGCGCCGGGCGTCGCCCATGCCGAAGGCGTCCTTGAGGCCGAGGTCGCGGCGCCAGGTGAACTCGTCGATCATGTCGGCCGGCCAGGTGAGGGCCTCACGCAGCGGTGCGTCGAGCTGGGGCCCGTAGGTGACGATGACCGGGCAGCCCACCTCGGCCACGAGCTCGGACCGCAACGCCTCCCTTTCGGCCTCGAGCGCGGCCTGCAGCTGGTACAGGCAGTGCTGGCGGAACTTGTGATCCTGGCCCCAGTCGGTGGTGTCGAAAGCCCGCCGGGCGGCGTCTACCGCGGCCTCCATGTCGGCGGGGGTGCCGTCCGCGACCGGTCCCAGCACCTCTTCGGTGGCGGGGTTCACGTTGTCGAAGGTGGCGCCGCCGGACGCCTCCACCAGCTTGCCGTCGATGAGCAGGCGTCGCTCACCAGGGGGGATGCTCACCAGACCAGCTCCAGGTTCTCTACGGCCCGCAGGCCTTGCGAATAGCGCAGGACGATCCCGTCGCGCAGGCGGTAGTCGGGCACGGCCGAGTGCCACTCCTCCAGCGCCACCCGCAGCTCCATGCGGGCGAGGTGCGACCCCAGGCAGCGGTGGGCGCCGCCGCCGAAGGCGATGTGGCGGTTGCCCTCGCGGTCGAAGTCGATCTCGTCGACCTCGGGCCAGACGCGCTCGTCGGTGTTGGCCGACCCCAGCACGACGCTCACCACCCGGCCCTTCCCGACCGGGCAGCCGCCGATCTCGGTGTCCTGGGTGGTGATGCGCACCACGCCCTGCACCGGGGTCTCCCAGCGCAGCATCTCCTCCACCGCGTGGGGGATGACCGCGGGGTCGTCTACCAGCTTTCGGCGCTGGTCCGGGTGCTGGGCGAGGTAGCTCAGCATGCAGTCGAGCGAGGCCGTGACCGTGTCCAGGCCGGCCAGGAAGAACAGGTAGCCGATGTCCTGCACGTCCTCGACGGTGAGGCGGTGGCCCTCGACCTCGGCGTCGAGGAACATCGACAGGAAGTCGTCCGACCGCTGCTCCAGGCGCTGGTCGATGGCCTCCTGCAGCACCGCGTAGATCTTCTGGCCCACCCGGGCCGTGTACTCGACCCGCTCCTCGTTGGTCTTCACCGGCGGGCGGATGATCCCGTCCTTCAGGTCGATGAACTCGCGCGCCCGCTCGACCGGCAGCCCCAGAAGCTGGAGGAACACGGTGGTCGGCAGCGGCTCGGCGATGGCGGTGTGGAAGTTGCAGGTGCTGTCGCCGGCCACCGCGGCCACCAGGTCCCGCACCAGCGCCCGCGTCCGGTCCTCCAGCAGCGCTACCTGCCGGGGGGCGAAGATGGGGTCGAGCAGCTTGCGGTAGTTGCGGTGGTGCGGCGGGTCGATCTGCAGCGGGATGAGCGGCCGCACCTGCCCGATGGCCACCGCGTCGATGCCCGACGAGAAGATCTCGGGGTGGGTCAGGACGTGGCGGACCTCGGCGTCCCCGCCCACGATCACCATGCTGCCCTCGCCCATGTCGACGGCCGGCCCCGCGTCGCGCAGCAGCTTGAACGCGGGCTGGGGGTGGGCGGTCAGCTCGGGGTCCGGCTCGCCGCTCATCAGGCTCAGGTCGGTCATCAGGCCCCCCTCGCGCGCCGGTGGAGGCCCCTTTCTAGCGCACATCTAACGTTGGCGTCACTGATCTAGATTGCCGCGATGACCGCGGGCAGCAGCGACGTGTGGGACGTCATGGCGACCGCGCGGACCATCCGCCGGTTCACCGGCGATCCGGGTGTGATCATGGCGGCATGACCGACCTCGCCACCGTCGCTCCCGCCTTCGTCGCCATGGCCCACCGCATCGTGTGGGCGTCCGCCGCCACGGTCGACTCCCAGGGCCGGCCGCGCAGCCGCGTCCTCCACCCCTTCTGGGAGTGGGACGGCGAGGCGCTCGTCGGCTGGCTCGGCACCGGGCCGACCCCGGTCAAGCGCGCCCACCTGGCCCACTCGCCCTACATCTCGTTCAACTACTGGTCGCCCGACCAGGACACCTGCGCCGCCGAGTGCCGGGCCGAGTGGATCTTCGACGACGAGGGCCGCACCGCGGTCTGGGAGAAGCTGCGCACCGCGCCGGCCCCGGTGGGCTACGACCCCGCCATCGTGCCGGTGTGGGCGGACGGCCCCCTGACGCCCGCGTTCGCCGGCCTGAAGGTGACACCCTGGCGGCTGCGGGTCATGCCGGGGACGATGATGCTGGGCGGCGGGGGTGAGCTGCTGACCTGGTCCGCCTGAGGCGCACCAGGGCGCCCGTCCACCCGACGACGACCATCACCGCCACCAGTGCCCGGAGCAGCGAGGTGTAGCGCGCGGGGTAGAGCACGCCCTCGACGTAGCGGTCGATGAAACCGGCCCGGGGAACGTGCTCGCCGCCGAGGCGGCGGAGATAGCGCTCGAGCGGGGTGAGCGGGCACTCGTAGCCGATGGTCACGATGCCCAGCCCCCACGCCACCGCGGGCACATGCAGCCACAGGACCCGCGGCCAGCGCCAGGCCAGCAGCCCGCCGACCGCGATGAAGACGACGAACGCGAAGTGCACGACCACGACCACGTCGGCGAGGGCCCGGTAGACCACTCCGTCCGAACGTAGCGTGGGGGCGCACCGGTACCACCACGAGAGGATCCCCCGATGTCCGAGGTCCTGCTGTCCCGGGACGGCCACGTCGCCACCATCACGCTCAACCGGCCCGACCGGCTCAACGCCATCAGCGGCCCCATGCTGGTGGGCCTGGCCCGCACGCTGGTCGAGTGCGACGCCGACCTGGGCGTGCGGGTCATCGTCCTGACCGGCGCCGGCCGGGGGTTCTGCTCCGGTCTCGACCTCCAGGACGTGGCCTCCGGCCAGGGCATCGGGTCCGGTGGCGATGGCTCCGGCGATGGCGGCGGGGGTGGGTTCCGGATCGACGACACGCCGCCGTTCGTCCTCCGCCGCCTGGACACGCCGGTCCTGTGCGCCCTCAACGGGCCGGCGGCCGGCTACGGCATGGACCTCGCCCTCGGGTGCGACCTGATCGTGGCCTCCGACGCCGCCAGCTTCGTCCCTCCCACCCGCCGTGGCGTCATCCCCGAGAGCGGCGGCACCTGGCTCCTGCCCCGCCTCGTCGGCTGGCAGAAGGCGTGCGAGATCACCTTCCTCGGCCGCAAGCTCGCCGCCGAGGACCTGCAGCGCCTCGGCCTGGTCAACCTGGTCGTGCCCCACGCCGACCTCGACCAGACGGTGGCCGCCTGGGCCAAGGAGCTGGCCGACCAGGCCCCCCTCGCCATCAAGGCCGCCAAGCGCACCATGCGCCTCGGCCTCGACACCACCTTCGACGCCAACGCCCACCACGTCATGGCCGAGCTGACCGGCCTCTTCCGCACCCACGACTTCCGCGAGGCCGTCACCGCCTTCATGGAGAAGCGCACCCCCGACTACCAGGGCCGCTGAGCGAGGTCTCGTCTGGGAGGAACGCCCCTACCACGTCGCCGCCACCCTGGGCATGCCGATCGGCAGCATCGGGCCGACACGTCAGCGCACTTTGCGCCGTCTCGCGCGCCACCTCGACATCGCCCGCCTCGTCCTCGACGGTCAGCCTGCGGCCTGAGGCGCCGGCGGGGGGGCCAGGGTCAGCGGGTGATCTTGTCCAGCGGGTAGGAGCGCTCGATCATGCCGTAGGTCTCCTCGCCGTCCCACAGATAGCGGACGCCGCCCTGGTGGAGGGCGGGGAAGCTGGGCATTTCCTGCGTGAGCTGCTGGGTGGCGAGCATCTGGTCGTCGTGGTGGACGTCGAAGGTGCCCACCACCGTCTCGCCTTCGATGGTCACCGTGCCGCCGTCGGTCTCCAGCACCACGGTCACATCGGCGCCCAGGGGTTGGAGCGTCGTCAGCCACGGGGCCGAGACCACGCGGGCGGGGATCAGGGCACCGTCGCCGGAGAAGACGTAGCCCTCGTTGAAGGTCGGCCGGCCGTCGGGGCGGGGCGGATAGGCGATGTAGCCGAACCCCCGCCCGCTGGGGAACAGCGCCGACTGCCAGCACTGGCCCCAGAAGCCGGCCAGCTTGCGCACCCCCTGGCGGCGGATGCGGAGGCCGCTGCCGGTGAAGGCGTGCTCCTCGTCGCCGACCCGCAGCGAGCCGGTGGCCCGGAACAGCTGCTCGTAGCGGGGGCCGCCCATGAGGTCACCCTCGATCGAGGTCTCCAGTCGGTCGGCCGCGTCGGCCAGGAGCGTGCCCTGGATCCACGGGGGGACCGCCATGGTGGCCTCGACCTCGAAGGCGACGTCGACCGGCGGCCCGCCCGTGCGCCCTTCGACCAGGTCGAACGTCGAGGTCTGGGCCCTCACCTGGGCGATGGGCCAGCTCACCCGAGCGATCGAGGACGGCGCCCCGCCCGCCTGACCACCGCGCTCGATGACGCGGAGCAGGCGCAGCAGGTAGGGCAGCCCCTCACTCCGGGATCGAGCAGCTCCGCCCGCCACAGCTCGGGGCAGGCGGTGAAGGCCATGACGAGCGCCGGCCCGCCGAGAGCTAGTTTCCCCACGATCTTCAGCAAGTAGCTGGGGGAGGAAAGGCCCGATGTCGCAGCTCAACGAGCTCGGGTTCTACACGCTCGCCGGCGCACCACAGTCGCCGGCCGAGCTGTTCGAGGAGGTGGCGGAGGCCGAGGACCAGGGCCTGGGCAGCGCCTTCATCTCGGAGCGCTTCAACATCAAGGAGGCGGTGACCCTCTCGGGGGCGGTGGGCGCGGCGTCGCGCACGCTCGGCATCGCCACCGCCGCCACCAACCACAACACGCGGCACCCCGCCGTCCTGGCCTCGTACGCCACCACCATGCACCGGCTGACCGGCGGCCGCTTCACCCTCGGGCTCGGGCGCGGCATCGCCCCGCTGTTCAACGCCTACGGGATCCCGCCCATCACCACCGCGCAGATGGAGGACGTGGCCGGCCTGCTGCGGCGGCTGTTCCGGGGCGAGCTCGTGCTCGGGCACGACGGCCCGGCCGGCTCCTACCCGGTGCTGCACCTCGACTCGAGCTTCGACGAGGACATCCCGCTCGGGCTGGTCGCCTTCGGGCCGCGGACGCTGGCGCTGGCCGGCCGGGCCTTCGACATGGTGGTGCTCCACACCTTCTTCACCGACGAGACCGTCGAGCGGTCGGTGCGCACCGTGCGCACGGCGGCCGAGCAGGCGGGACGGGACCCGGGGTCGGTGCGGATCTGGTCGTGCTACGCCACCATCCACGACGGGCTGCCCGAGGACCTGCGCCTGCGCAAGACCGTGGGGCGGCTCGCCACCTACCTGCAGGGCTACGGCGACCTCCTGGTGGCCACCAACGGCTGGGACCCCGAGGTCCTGGCCCGGTTCCGGGCCGATCAGGTGGTCACGTCGGTCCCCGGTGCGATCGACGCCAAGGCGGACGAGGCCGCGCTGGAGCACATCGCCACGTTGCTCCCCGAGGAGTGGCTGGAGCCGGCTGCCACCGGGTCACCGCAGCGTTGTGCGGAGCGGGTGCTGCGCCAGTTCGACCTGGGTGTCGACGGCGTGATCATGCACGGCGCCACCCCCGGCGAGCTGGCGCCGGTGGTGGAGGCCTACCGGCCCTTGCGCCCCGAGGGTCGCTTCGACGCCCTGGACCCCAACCCCGGCCGCTGAGCCGGGCTGACGCCCGGGGCGCCCGGCTGCCCGGGCGCCCCAAACATCGCTGTCGCGGGGGTGGAGCGGTGCGCTACGGGGCGAAGCATGGGCTTCCCCTATGGAACGAGTTGTCGGCCCAGTCCGGGGCACCGTAGCGCATTGTGCGAAGGGAGTGCCGCAAGCCATAGGCACAATGTCCAGCACCTTGCGTCTCACCCTGACTCGTGTCGGACCGCGTGCGCTCCCGGCGATGGCGCACGCGTCCCGGGGCCCGGCCGAGGGTCAGGGCGCGTCGCCGGCGTAGTACCGCTGGGCCAGGGCCCAGGCGCCGTGGCCGCAGTCCGACCCCAGCTTGCGGCCGGCGAAGTCGTCGGCCGTGATGTGGATGCCGCCGAAGATGCGGGATCGACCGGCCTGGTCGGCGGCGTCGTAGTAGGTCGCCCACTGGAGCGTGACGTCCTGGGTCGGTCCGGCCTCGACGCCGAGCGAGCCGGCCGCGGCGGTGAAGGACGCCAAGCCCCCCGGGAAGTAGGGGTCGCCGGTGAACGCGGTCATGACCTCGGCCGCGGCCCGGCTGAACGTGCTGTGGCCGGAGACGTAGCCGGCGAACGCGGGGGTCACGAAGGTGGAGCGCTGGTAGGGAACCCAGTCGACGGCCCGGATCCAGCCGGCTCCGCTGGCGGTGGTCTCGGGGTCGGAGGGGTTGCCGCGCCACGCCCGTACCGCGACCTCGCCGACGTGGCCCGCGAGGTTCTCGTGGCGCTGGCCTGGGGCGCTCGACTCCGGCGTGACCACCTCGACGAGGCCAGGGACCAGCGGTAGGCCCTGGGGATCGTAGGAGGGGCCGGCCGGATCGCTGGACTGACCCCGGCCGCCCATCCATCGGATCATCGAGATGGGCCGGGCCGAGTCGTAGTAGCCCTTGGCACCCCACGCCGCCACCGCCGCGTCGTGCACCGCGCCGTTGAGGGCGAAGTAGAGCTTGACGTCCCATTCGAGCCGGCCGACCTCATGGCCCTCGCCGCCGATGCGCAGCGCCAGTCCCGGGGTGTCGGACACCTGGTTGGCGATGGTGTTCCAGTGGCCCGGCGGGGTCTCCGAGTCGGGGCCGTCGGCCCAGAACTCGGTCAGCACCCGGGCGAAGTCGCCCCGTGGCACCACCTCCGGCGCATACGGCTCGCCGGTCTCGGGGTTGACCGCGTGCCCGTGGCCGTCGTTGGTGCCGAGCGGGTTGTCGCCCATGGCCCCGGCACCGATGTCGATGGTGGCGCCGTCGGCCGCGTCGAGCTCGGAGCTGGCCCGGATGACGCCGATCGCCGCGTCCTGGAAGGCGGCGGTGGAGGCGGGGTCGTCGCCCAGCTGCGGCGGGGGACCGGGATCGGCCGGCAGGCCGTCGTCCGAGGCGGGCATGGCGAAGGAGGCCACGTGGCCCCACTGCGAGCCCACGAAGCGCTGCACGCCACCGGGCACCGGCAGGCCGTTCTGGGCGACGATGCGGGCCAGGGCCAGCGGCTGCCAGCGGTTCGGGTCGCGCATGGTGGCGCCCGGGTCGGCCACCACCAAGGGCTGGTTCACGGGCCGGTAGTCGGTGTCGATGTAGCGCCGCTCCTCGTCGGACCCGTCCTGCTTGCCCCGCGCGATGACCGTGGCCGCGATGCGGTTGCCCAGCGCCGCGGGCGAGTCGCCCTCCTGGTCGACGAAGTCGACGCGGTAGCAGAGGGACTCCATGGTGGCGGCCAGCTCGTCGAAGGTGGCCTGGAGCCCGGCCGCCATCGAGTAGCGGTGCAGCAGCACGCGGTAGGCCGCGTAGCTGATGGCCGCCTCCCGGGCCGCCTGCACGTCGCCGGCCCGGTGCTTCTCGTCGACGAAATACCCCTCGGCGTTCGGGTCGTAGGCGGCCCAGGCGTCCCACATGGCGGCGGAGGTGTGGAACAGGTTGCGGGCGTGGACCGTGGGGGCGGGCACGTCCCGGCGGATGGCGTCGAGCAGCGCCTCGTCCCACACCCGGGCCACCGACCGCCGGCCCAGGTCCTCCCGGTGGCAGCCGTCGATCATGTAGGCGGCCGTGTCGCGGCCGGACGAGCCCCAGGTGCAGGCGGGCAGCAGCCCGAGCGTCACGGCGAGGGCCTTACCGAGCAGGCGGCGGCCGCGAGCCCGGGCCGGCACTCCCCGTGATGCCGCGGGGCGCTGCCCGCCCAACGCCCCGCGGCCGCGGGCCACGGCGGCCGCAGGGCGACGGGCGGCAGGGC
>JBKPRV010000203.1:0-2790 GCA_046734715.1 Actinomycetota bacterium
GCACGGGTCTGTTCATCACCTGGGGCCCGCCGGTACCCCCGAAGACCGCGAAGAACCGCCTTCACCTCGACATCGCTCCGACCGTCCCGGCCGATCAGTCCGCGGAGGTGGAACGTCTGGTCTCGCTCGGGGCGACTCGCAGCGACATCGGCCCAGGCGACGACGACGGGGTCGTCCTGGCCGATCCCGACGGCAACGAGTTCTGCGTGGTGCGCCCCCGGTAGCGATCAGCCGAATCCGGAACCGTCTCCGCCGCGGCGTCAGGGACCGTGGTGGACGGTGTGGGCCCGGTGGCCGTCCCGGTCGAAGATCCCGATGAGCTCGGCCGGGCCATCGATGGCGGCGAAGGCGTGCGGGGTCATGGTGGCGAACTCGGCGGCCTCCCCGGACTCGACGATGATCTCCCGTTCACCGAGGGACAGGAGCACGCGTCCCTCGATGACGAAGAACCAGTCGTGGCCGGGGTGGACCCGCGGCTTCGCCGGCCGGCGGCTCGGTTCGAGCCGCATCTTCACCGCGATGGTGGAGCCGGTCGGGCGGCTCAGCAGCCAGGTGGTGCGCTCATCCGAGCCGCTCGGTGCCGGGCGGATCACCACGTCGTCGTCGCTGCGCACGTCGAGCAGGGCGTCGAGGTCGACCTGGAGCGCGGCGGCCAGCGGCAGCAGGATGTCGAGGCTGATCGTCCGCTTGCCGGTCTCGACCCGGCTGATCGTCGAGGGACTGAGGTTGGTGCGGGCGGCGAGCTCGTCGAGCGACAGCCCCAGCGTCTGGCGAAGGCTCCGCAGCCGGGTCCGCACCACCTCTTCGATCTCGTTGAGCTCGGCCATCGGTTCCCGGACTCCTTGCGAATAGTGCAAGAGGACATGCGCTTTCAGGGAGACATCGTATCGTCGGGGCATGACTGAGCACACCCCCCGGGCCGTCGTGCGGCACTGCGACGTCGCCGTCATCGGCGGCTCGTTCGCCGGGCTGGCGGCCGCGCTCCAACTGGCGCGTCAGCGCCGGTCCGTGATCGTCGTCGACGCCGGCGAGCCGCGCAATGCCCCCGCCACGCACATGCACAGCTACCTCGGCTGCGAGGGTCGTCCGCCCTCGGAGCTGACCGCTGCCGGCCGTGAGGAGGTCCGCAGCTACGGCGGTGAGATCCTCGACGGTCGGGTGAGTGCCGTGACCCGGAGCGAGGGCGGCGGCTTCCGGGTCGAGCTGGTCGGCGGCAACGCCATCGTGGCTCGTCGCGTGCTGGCCGCGACCGGCCTGGTGGACGACCTCCCCAGCATCGACGGCCTGGCGCAGCACTGGGGACGGGACGTCATCCACTGTCCGTTCTGCCACGGCTTCGAGGTGCGCGACCAGCGCATCGTCCAGATCGTGACGCACTCGCTGGGGCTGCACACCGCGGGGCTGTTCCGCCAACTGAGCGCCCGGCTGACGGTGGTGGTCCACGACGCGGTCGAGGTGGACGACTCCGAGCTCGCTGCGCTGCGAGCCGGGGGCGTGGACATCGTGCACGGGCACGTGACGCGCATCGCCACCAGTGCCGATGGCCGGGTCGCGGCCGTCGAGCTGGAGGACCACGAGCCCATCGAGGCCGACGCGGTGGTGGTCGCTCCCCGGTTCCGGGTGCGCGCCGAGCCGCTCCTGGCGCTGGGTCTCGAACCCGGGCCGCACCCGGGCGGGCTGGGCGACTTCGTGGAGACGGACGCGACCGGGGAGACGTCCGTGCCGGGCCTCTACGCGGCCGGCAACCTGAGCGATCCGAGCCAGCAGGTGGCGCAGGCCGCCGCCAACGGCAGTCGGGTCGGCGCCATGATCAGCTTCAGCCTGGCCGACGAGGACCTGCAGGCCGCGGCCCGCCCCTCGGGCAACGCCGTCGACTGGGAGCATCGCTACCGCGGCGAGCAGATGTGGAGCGGGAACGCCAACGGCACGCTGGTCGAGGAGGTCAGCGAGCTCGCGCCGGGCCGTGCCCTCGACGTCGGCGCCGGCGAGGGCGGCGACGCGATCTGGCTGGCCGAGCAGGGGTGGACCGTGACCGCGAACGACATCTCGCAGCGCGCGCTGGACCGGCTCGGCGCCGAGGCCGACCGCCGCGGCCTCGCCGTCAAGCGCCATCACTCGGACGCCAACGCACACGACGCGTTCGACGCCGGCGCGTTCGACCTCGTGTCGGCGCAGTACGCATCCATCCCCCGCACGCCCGACGGACGCTTTGTGCGCAACCTGCTGGACGCGGTGGCGCCCGGCGGCACGCTCCTCGTTGTGAGCCACGATCTGGAACCGATGCGGGCTCCGATCGACACGCGGGCCCACAGCCGGGCGTTCGATCCCGATGCCTATGTCCGGGTCGAGGACTTCGTCGCCGCCCTCGCCGAGTCACCGGCGTGGGCCGTCCAGGTCCACGAGAAGCGACCCCGTCCCCCGGGAGCCGCCTCCGCCTCGCACCACGTCGACGACATCGTGCTGCGCGCCCGCCGCCGCTCCGGCTGACGCTTCCCGCCTCCACCGTCGGCGACCGCCAGGTGTTCGTCGACACGGCGGGCCGGATGCAGCGCCTCCGCGCTCGACTGCCTGGCCGGCCGAGCCGTCTCCCGGCTCTCCCGGCCACCGTCCTCGACAGCCTCCAACTCACCCTCGACGTCCGCACCCAGCTCGCTCCCGCAGGACGGCCCGGACCGCCCCGCCGGCCACCAGGTAGGCCGCTGTCGGGTCGGCGTCGCGAGCGTGACGCACGAGGCCGGCGGCGCGGTCGAGCGCGGTGACGCCGTGCCTTCGCTCCACGAGGTCCCGTGC
>JBKPRV010000204.1:0-14324 GCA_046734715.1 Actinomycetota bacterium
CCGCAGCCCCTGCCCGCGGTCGACCCGGAGACCGGGCTGTGGACCGCCCGGTTCTTGCGCGACCGCCTGTCGGCCGAGCGCACCCGGTCCCGGCGCTCCCGCCACCCGTTCTCCCTCGTGCTGGTGCAGGTGCCCGACGCGCCGCTGGCCACGCTGCCGTATCGGCGCCAGCTCACCCTGCTGCGCGAGCTCGGCTACCAGTTCGTGGCCGGGGGCGTGGTCGACCACCTGGTCCATGTGCCCGACCAGGAGCAGCACTGGTTCGCGGTGATCCTGCCCGACACCGACCGGTCCGGCGCCCAGGTGCTGGAACGCCGCCTGCGCCTCGGCATAGGCGGCTACCTGTCGAGCCGGGGCCTGCGCCTGTCCGAGCTGCAGAGCGCTTCGCTGACCGCCCCGGACGACGATCCGGCCATGGCCGCCATCTGGGACGCCCTGATCGGCCCCGACGAGGCCGGCGATCCCGCGGCCGTCGTTCCCGAGTACTGATCGCCGCGCTACCCTCCTTTAATCACATCGGTGTGATTTGTCCACAGGCCTGTGGACGACCGGCAGGACGCACGATGGAGGGAGTTGGACCGGGTGACGGGTCGAGGAAGCTTCACCCACCTCCACGTCCACACCGAGTACTCGATGCTGGACGGGGCGGCCCGGATCGGTGAGGTGGTCGGCGCCGCGGTGGCCGACGGCCAGCCGGCCATCGGCATCACCGACCACGGGAACATGTACGGCATCCTCGACTTCTACAAGGAGTGCCGTAAGCAGGGCGTGAAGCCCATCCTCGGCACCGAGGCGTACATGGCGCACGAGTCGCGCCACGAGCGTCCCGCCCGGCGGGGCCGGGTCGACGACACCGGGGGCGACGCCGACGGCGGCAAGAAGCTCTACTACCACCTCACTCTGCTGGCCGAGACCAACACCGGGTACCGCAACCTGATCCAGCTGGCCAGCCGGGCCTTCCTCGAGGGCTACTACTACAAGCCCCGGGTCGACTGGGAGACGCTGGCCGACCACGCCGAGGGGCTCATCGCCACCACCGGCTGCCTGGGCGGCCACGTGCTCCAGTCGCTGATGCAGGGCGACATGCAGGGCGCCGTGGCCAAGGCCGGGCGCCTGCAGGACATCTTCGGCCGCGACAACCTGCTCGTGGAGCTGCAGGATCACGGCCTCGCCGCGCAGCACAAGACCAACCCCCAGCTGCTCGAGGTGGCCAAGCGCATCGGCGCCCCGCTGCTCGCCACCAACGACAGCCATTACGTCCACCGCCACGACGCCGTGGCGCAGGACGCCCTGCTGTGCGTGCAGACCGGGTCGCTCATGAGCGATCCGAACCGCTTCAAGTTCGAGGGCGACGAGCATTACCTCAAGAGCGCGGCCGAGATGCGGTCGCTGTTCGACGAGGTGCCCGAGTCGTGCGACAACACGCTGTGGGTCGCCGAGCGGGCCGGCGTCGAGATCGACTTCGGCCAGCCCGCGCTGCCCGCCTTCCCGCTGCCGGAGGGCTTCGCGTCCGACGGCGACTACCTGCGCCACCTGACCTTCGAGGGCGCCCGCGAGCGCTGGGGCGACCCGCTGCCCGACGAGGTGGTCGAGCGCCTGGGCTACGAGCTGAAGGTCATCGGCGACATGGGCTTCAGCTCCTACTTCCTGATCGTGTGGGACCTGATCGCGCACGCGCGCCGCTCCGGCATCCGGGTGGGCCCCGGGCGGGGGAGCGCGGCGGGCTGCGCGGTGGCCTACTGCCTGCGCATCACCGACCTCGACCCCATCCGCTACGACCTGCTGTTCGAGCGCTTCCTCAACCCGTCGCGCATCTCCATGCCCGACATCGACATGGACTTCGACTCCCGGTTCCGGGACGAGATGATCCGCTACGCGGCCGAGCGCTACGGCCGCGACCACGTGGCCCAGATCGTCACGTTCTCGACCATCAAGGCCCGGGCCGCGGTGCGCGACGCCGCCCGGGTGCTGGGCCACCCCTACGGCGTGGGCGACCGGGTGGCCAAGGCCATGCCGCCGCTGATCATGGGCCGCGACACGCCGCTGTACGCCTGCCTGGAGCCGCACCCGAAGTTCGAGGACGGCTACAAGATGGCCGGCGAGCTGCGGGAGATGTACGAGGCCGATCCCGACACCCGCCAGGTGATCGACGTGGCCAAGGGCCTGGAGGGCCTGCGCCGCCAGGACGGCATCCACGCCGCCGCGGTGGTCATCACCCGCGAGCCGCTCACCGAGTACCTCCCGATCCAGCGCAAGCCCGAGAACGGCGCCGACCCCGAGGACGCCCCCGTCGTCACCCAGTACGAGATGCACGGGGTCGAGGAGCTGGGCCTGCTCAAGATGGACTTCCTGGGCCTGCGCAACCTCGACGTCATCAGCGACACGCTGGAGGTGATCCGCAAGACCCGGGGCATCGAGCTCGACATCGACAACGTCCCGCTGGACGACGCCAAGACCTACGAGCTGCTGGCCAAGGGCGACAGCATCGGCGTGTTCCAGCTCGAGGGCGGCCCCATGCGCGCCCTGATCCGCTCGCTGGCCCCCACCTGCTTCGAGGACGTGGCCGCCCTGGTCGCCTTGTACCGGCCGGGCCCCATGGCGGCCAACATGCACAACGACTACGCCGATCGGAAGAACGGCCGCAAGCCGGTCGCCTACCTCCACCCCGACGCCGAGGAGATCCTCGGCGACACCTGGGGCCTCATGATCTACCAGGAAGGGGTCATGAGGATCGCCCAGCGCTTCGCCGGCTACAGCCTGGCCGAGGCCGACAACCTCCGGAAGGCCTGCGGGAAGAAGGACAGGGCGCTTATCGCCAAGGAGCGCGAGAAGTTCATCGCCGGGTGCGATGCGAACGGGTACGGCGGTGAGCTGGGCAAGCAGTGGTTCGACATCATCGAGCCGTTCGCCGACTATGCGTTCAACAAGTCGCACTCGTTCGGGTACGGGCTCGTCGCGTACCAGACCGCCTTCCTGAAGGCGAACTACCCGGCGGAGTACCTGGCGGCCTTGCTGACCAGCGTGAAGTCCAGCCTGGAGAAGGCGGCGGTGTACCTGGCCGAGTGCCGGTCGATGGGCATCGCGGTGGAGGTGCCGGACATCAACCGGTCGGCCTCGGACTTCACGCCCGTGCTGGACGGCGACAGCCTGCGGATCATCTTCGGGCTGTCGGCGGTGCGGAACGTGGGGGAGGGCCTGGTGGCTCACATCGTGGCCGAGCGCGAGGCGGCCGGGCCCTTCACCGACTTCTACGACTTCTGCCAGCGGGTCGACGCCCAGGTGCTCAACAAGCGCACGGTCGAGTCCTTGATCAAGGCGGGGGCTTTCGACGACGTGGGCCATCCCCGCAAAGGGCTGCTCGCCGTGTTCGAGCAGATCGTCGACCACACGCTGGCCCGCCGGCGCGAGCGCGACATGGGGATCATGACCCTGTTCGGCGACCTCGGCGGCGACGACGGCGGCGGCGACTTCGAGCGCGCCACCATCCCCGACATCGAGTTCGCCAAGCGGGACCGGCTCGCCTTCGAGAAGGAGATGCTGGGCCTCTACGTCAGCGACCACCCCTTGCTGGGGGCCGAGGCCGCGCTGGCCCGGCGCTGCGACCTGGCCATCGCGGACCTGGCCGAAGCCGACGAGGGGGCGCTCCGCTCCGTGGGCGGGGTGATCACCGGGCTGCAGCGCAAGTGGACCCGCAAGGGCGACCTCATGGCCGTGTTCACGCTGGAGGACCTGGGCTCGGCGGTCGAGGTCATGGTCTTCCCGCGCACCATGACCGAGCACGGCCACAAGCTGGAGGACGACGCGGTGGTCGTGGTCAAGTCCCGGGTCGACACCCGCGACGATGCCCCCAAGCTCATAGCCCAGGCGATCGACGTGATCGAGGTGGCCGAGGGGCCGATGGCCGAGCCGCTGCGGGTGCGGGTGCCGCCCGCGCTGCTGTCGGAAGCCACGGTGGGGCGTCTGAAGGACGTTCTCGCTGACCATCCCGGGGACGCGCCTGTGTTGCTCCACCTCGGGGAGCGGCAAATCGTTCGCCTGCCCGAACGCTGGAATGTGGACACGTCAAACGGCCTGCTAGGGCGCCTCCGTGAGGCGCTGGGACCGGGGGCCATCCTGTAGCGCAATGCGCGCTCCGCGCGCGTGTTCAGCTACCCGAGTTGCACAGCCGGTGCGAGTTGACTGGACTGGTAGCTCATCCGTCGGCGCAGAACGGGGGCAGCACAGGAGATGTCGGTAGCTATAGACACCAAGGACTGCACGGCGCTGAGTGACGCAGAGCTGGTCGAGATGGCTGATCTGTGCGCCGAGGGTCCGCATGGCCACGAGGTCGGCATGCTGTCCAAGCAGGCCGAGGCGTGGGTCCTCGTGACGCAGGCCCGGGAAGAGGGCCGCCTGAAGGGCTTCGCGTTCTGCACCCTCGAACGGATCGGTGGCACCCCGTGCGTGCTCATCGGCCTGGCCTCGGTGCGACGCACATCCAAGCGCGACACCGTGCTGCGCGGCCTCGTGACCGACCTCCTGCGCCGGGCGGTCCTCGCCTTTCCGGACGAGGACGTGCTGGTCGGCGCCCGCTTCAGCCAGGCCGGCGGCTTCGATGCCTTCCGCTCGCTCAACGACGTCGTCCCTCGCGCCGGCCACCGGGCCTCCGGTGAGGAGCGCGCCTGGGGCGGGCGCCTGGCCAAGCGCTACGGCATCGAGGCCAGCGCCTACGACCAGCGGGCCTTCCTCGCCCGCGGCGACGGAGGCGGGCACGCCCCCGTGCTCGACCACGAGACCCTCCACCTCGAGGGGATCGACGACGAGGTGGCCGGCCGCTTCGACGACCTTCACGCCGACAAAGGCGACAGCCTGATCGCGTTCGGCTGGGCCATGGAGGAAGAGCTGCGCAAGCTCGCCTGACCGGGGCTCCTGCCCGGTGGAGCTGAGCGAGGCGATCCGCCGCCGACGGATGGTGCGGTCGTTCGCGCCGCGCCCCGTCGACCCCGCGCTGGTGGACCGCCTGGTCGCCGGTGCCCTGCGCGCCCCCAGCGCCGGCAACACCCGCGCCACCGCGTTCGTGGTGCTGGAAGGCGCCGACACCGCGCGCCTATGGAACGCGACGCTGCCCGCCGAGCGGCGGGCCTCGTTCCGCTGGCCCGGACTGCTGGGCGCGCCCGTGGTGGTGGTGGCCCTGGTGGAGCCGGCCGCCTACCCCCGGCGCTACGCCGAGGACGACAAGGTCGCCACCGGGCTGGGCGCGGGCGTCGACGCCTGGCCGGTCCCGTACTGGTGGGTCGACGGCGGCATGGCCGTCCAGACCCTGCTGCTGGGCGCCGTGGACGTCGGGCTCGGCGCGCTGTTCTACGGGCTGTTCGAGCACGAGGCCGCGGCGCTCGCCGCCTTGGGGGTCCCCGAAGGCTGGCGCGCCCTGGGCGCCGTCGCGCTGGGCCACCCGGCCGACGACCCCGGTCCCCCCGGCCGCTCGGCGGGACGGCCTGGGCCGGCGGCCGCCGACCGGGTGCAACGGGGTGGTTGGGCGCATACCTGACGGCCCGTCAGATAGGTTCCCGGCCGTGGAGACCGAGACCGCCATCGACCTCGCTGCCACCACCAACCGCCGCGTCGTCCTGCGCAGCCGGCCGGTGGGGCTGCTCACCGCGGACGACGTCGAGCTCGAGGAGGGCGTCGCCCTGCCCGAGCTGGCCGAGGGCGAGGCACTCGTCGAGGTCGACTGGATCGGCATCGACGCCACCGTGCGGACCTGGCTGTCCCAGGCCGAGGGGTACCTGCCGGCGGTCGAGCTCGGCGAGGTGGTGAGGGCGAGCGGGATCGGCCGGGTGGTCGCCACGCGCTGCCCGACCCTGCCGCTGGGCCACGCGGTGTACGGGCTGCCGGGCTGGCAGCGCTACGCGGCGGTCCGGGACGACCCCCTGTCCACCGACCTCGGCACCGAGGTCGACGCCCCCGCCATGCTCTCCGTCTACGGCGCCACCGGGCTCACCGCCTACGTCGGGATCGTGGACGTCGGCCGGGTGAAGGAGGGCGAGACCGTGGTGGTGTCCGCCGCCGCCGGCGCCACCGGGTCGCTGGCCGCCCAGATAGCCAAGCTGCATGGCTGCCGCGTGATCGGCATCACCGGTCGCGAGGACAAGGCCCGCTGGCTGCTCGACGAGCTCGGCCTCGACGGCGCCATCGACCACCGCCGCGACGACGTGCGGGCGAAACTGCGGGAGCTGTGCCCCGACCGGGTGGACGTCTACTTCGACAACGTGGGCGGGCCCATCCTCGACGCCGTGCTCGACCGGCTGGCGATGCACGCCCGGGTGGTGCTGTGCGGCTCGATCGCCATCTACAACGAGACGCGCCGCCCACCGGGCCCGGCCAACTACTTCCAGCTGATCAACCGCCGGGCCCGCATGGAGGGCTTCCTGTCCCTCGACCACTGGGACCGCTTCGGTGAGATCTCGCCCCGCCTGGGGGAGTGGATCGCCGAGGGCAAGCTGCGCTACCGCACCGAGGTCTACGAGGGCCTGGAGTCGGCGGTGGACGCCCTCAACGCCCTGTTCACGGGGGCGAACATGGGCAAGACCGTCATCCGGGTGTAGCCGGCCGCCCGTCCCGGGCGGAGTCGGACGGGCGACCGGCGGGCCCGGCTCAGCCGGACGGCCCCGCCGCGGGCCGGCCGGCGCCGGGGAACGTGGCCTCGGGGGTGCTGCCCACCTCGTTGTCGAGGTCGCGCGAGAGGGCCAGGATCGTCAGCGGCCCGATCACCAGGGCCAGCGTGAGCAGTGCCGCCACCACCAGCGTGCACCACCCGCTGGGGCCGAGCCGGATCAGGGGGCTCTCCGGCTCGACCCGCGCGCTTCGCCAGGTCGGCTCCATGCCCGTATAGATGTCCGGCAGCCCCGTTTGGTTCCCGGAGATTCGCGTCACGCCCCAACAGACGCGCCAGGACGCGCCGAGGTTTACTGATTCTCAGGCGGAGGCGGAGCTTTCGGCGAGCTGAGTGGCCAGCACGTCCGCCTCCGTGGCCGGGAGCCGGCAGGCATAGCCGCGGCAGACGTAGGCCCGGCCTTCGTCGCGGCCCTCCCACAGCGGCGAGTCGTAGCGCTCGCCCCAGGCGAGCACGGCCTGGGGCAGGTAGCGGCGCTGGGCCACGGCTACGAGGTCCGGGCGCTCGCCCGCCACCACCACCTCGTCGATGCCGTGGACCGCCAGTGCCACCGCCGCCAGCAGGTGCCCGAACGCGGTGGGGTGGCGGGCGGCCAGCGGCCCGGCCAGGCGGAGGATCTGCTCGGCGTGGTGGCGGTAGCGGTTCTCGCCGGTGAGCGCGGCCAGCCGCAGCAGCCCGACGGCCGCCAGGCTGTTGGCGCTGGGAGTGGCGTTGTCCATCAGGTCCTTGTTGCGGGTCACCAGCTGCTCGGCGTCGCTGCCGGTGGTGAACACCCCGCCCCGTTCGGGGTCCCAGAACAGCTCGAGCAGGGCGTCGGCCGTGGTACGGGCCTCGGCGATCCAGCGGGCCTCGCCGGTGGCCTCACCCACCCGCACGAAGGCCTCGACCAGCGCGGCATGGTCGGCCGCGTAGGCCCGGTGGCGTGCGCCGCCGTCCGCCTGCCACGAGCGCAGCCAGCGCCCGTCGTCCCGGCGCAGCTCCCGCACCAGGAACTCGGCGTTGGCCCGGGCCGCGTCGAGCCAGTCCTCCCGCCCGGTGGCCGCCGCGGCCTCGGCCAGGCCCGCCAGCATGAGGCCGTTCCACTCGGTGAGCACCTTGTCGTCCAGGCCCGGGCGGGCCCGTTCGGCGCGGGCGGCGAACAGCCGGGCGCGGGCCTCCTCGATGCGGGGCGGGCGGGTGAGGTCGCCGGGATGGGCCAGGCGGTTGAGGATGGTGGCGCCCTCGAAGTTGCCGCCCGGGGTCACGCCGTAGAACGCCATGACCTCGTCGGCCCAGTCCTGGTCGCCGCCCAGCGCGGCGGTGACCTGCTCGGGCGTCCACACGTAGAAGCGGCCCTCGACCCCTTCGCTGTCGGCATCCTCGGCGGAGTAGAAGCCGCCGGACGGGTCGCGCAGCTGGGCCAGCACGTAGCCGACCGTCTCGTCCAGCACCTGGCGGTAGCGCTCGTGGCCGGTGACCTGCCAGGCGTGCAGGTAGGCCGGGACCAGCAGCGCCTGGTCGTAGAGCATCTTCTCGAAGTGGGGCACCAGCCAGTGGGCGTCGACCGAGTAGCGGGCGAAACCCCCGCCCAGGTGGTCGTAGATCCCACCCGACGCCATGGCGTCGAGCGACGTCTCCACCATCGCCCGGGTCACGGCCGAGCCGGTGCGGGCCAGCGAGCGCACCAGCAGGTCCAGGCTCATGGCCTGGGGGAACTTGGGGGCGCCGCCGAAGCCGCCCCGGGTGTCGTCGTGCTGCTGGCGGAGCTGGCCATAGGCGGCGTCGAGCACGTCGAGCCCGGGCAGCCCGTCGCCGGGGTCGATGGTGGCGGTGCGGCCCAGCGCGGCCGTGAGCTCGCCCGCCTGGGTGTCGATGTCGTCGCGCCGGGTGCGCCACAGCTCGTCGATCCGGCGGCAGAGGTCGGGGAAGGCGATCATCCCTCCCCGCGATTCCTTGGGGAAGTACGTGCCGCCGAAGAACGGCCGGCCCTCGGGGGTGAGGAACACGGTCATGGGCCAGCCGCCACTGCCGGTCAGGGCCTGGACCGCCTCCATGTAGATCTCGTCGACGTCGGGGCGCTCCTCCCGGTCGACCTTGACGTTCACGAACAGGTCGTTCATCAGCCCCGCCACCTCGGGGTCCTCGAACGACTCGTGGGCCATGACGTGGCACCAGTGGCAGGCCGAGTAGCCCACCGACAGCAGGATGGGCCGGTCGGCCTCCTTGGCCGCGGCGAAGGCTTCGTCGCCCCATGCGTACCAGTCGACCGGGTTCTCCGCGTGCTGGCGCAGGTACGGGCTGGTCTCGGCGGCCAGGCGGTTCATCCCGCCCAAGCTACGGGCACTAGCTTGCCCAGCCATGCAGATCACGCTGGAGGGCAAGGTTGCGCTGGTCACCGGGGCCAGCCGGGGGATCGGGAAGGCCATCGCGGCGGAGTATGCGGGGTCGGGGGCGTCGGTGATGCTGTCGTCGCGCAAGCAGGACGCGCTGGAGGCCGCGGCCGACGAGATCGGCGGCGACACGGCGGTGTTCGCGGCCAACGCGGGCGAGCCGGACCAGATCGCCGCCTGCGTGGCGGCCACCATGGACCGGTTCGGCGCGGTCGACATCCTGGTGAACAACGCGGCGACCAACCCCTACATGGGCCGCCCCATCGACATCGACCTGCCCCGCTTCGACAAGACCTGGCAGGTCAACTTCCGGGGCCCGGTGGTGTGGTGCCAGGAGGCGTGGAAGGCGTCGATGGCCGAGCGGGGTGGCGTGGTGCTCAACGTCGCGAGCGTGGGCGGCATGTCGGTGGAGCCGGCCATCGGGCACTACAACGTGACCAAGGCGGCGCTGATCCACCTGACCCGCACGCTGGCCGCCGACCTGTCGCCCCAGGTGCGGGTCAACGCAATCGCCCCGGGCCTGGTCAAGACCGACATGGCCCGCGCCCTGTGGGAGCCGGCCGAAGCGGCCATCGCCGCCCGCATGCCGCTGCGCCGCCTGGGCGAGCCGGCCGACATCGCCAACGCCGCGCTGTTCCTCGCCAGCGATCTGGCCTCGTGGATCACGGGCCACACCCTCGTGGTCGACGGGGGCGCCCTGCTGGGCGCCGCCCTCGGCTAGGGCCTGTCCTAGAGGCGGGAGCGGGCCAGCTTGCCCAGCGGGGTGCGCGGGAGCGAGGCGACCAGGACCAGCTCGCGGGGCGCGGCGTAGGCGGGCAGCTCGGCCTTCACCGCGGCCCGGAGCGCGTCGAGCGTGGGCGGATCGGCCGGGTAGGCCGGTACCACCAGCGCCACCACCCGCTGGCCCCACTCGGGGTCGGGACGGCCCACCACCGCCACCTCGGCCACGCCCGCGCACGTGCCCAGCACCCGCTCGACCGCCGCCGGCCAGACGTTCTCGCCGCCCGTGACGACGAGGTCGTCGACCCGCCCGAAGACCGACAGCCGGCCGGCGGTGGCGTGCCACGAGCCCGCGTCGCCAGTCGGGTACCAGCCGTCGGCGTCCTTGGGGTCGGTGCCGTCCCGGTAGGCGCGCAGCAGCATCGGTGCCCGGACGTGGATCTCCCCGCCCACGGTCCGCACCTCGACCCCGGCGAGCGGCACGCCGTCGTAGACCACGCCGCTGCCGGTCTCGGTGCTGCCGTAGGTGGCGACGGCCTGAGGCGGGAGGTCGGGAGGCATGGCCGACCCGCCCAGCACCACGGCCCGGAACCCGGACGGATCGATGCGGCGCAGCATGGTCGGCACGAGGGAGACCAGCGTGGCCCCCGACGCCTCCACCGCGCGGGGATCGAAGCCGTCGTGCACGGTGAGGGGCGTCCCGGCGTGCAGGGCTTTGGTGACCACCGTCAGCCCGCCCACGTGGGCCAGCGGCAGGCAGGCCAGCCAGCGGTCGCGCGTGGGGTCTACGTCCAGGCGGGCGCTGGTGGCGTCGGCCGAGGCGGCCACCGCGTCGTGGGTCAGCACCACCGCCTTGGGCGTGCCCGTGGCGCCGCTGGTGGCCATGACCAGGGCGTCGCCCTGCTCGACCGGCTCGTCCGGCCGGGCCGCGGCCAGGACCCGCTCGCGGTCGGGGGCCGGCAGGCGCGGGTCCAAGGGCAGGACGGCGTCGCCCTGGTCCCACGCCCGGCGCAGGCGGTCGACGAACTCGTCGGTCCCCCGGGCCTCGACGACGACCAGCCGGTGCATCCGACGAGTCTGGTGCATGCCGGGGCCTGGCCGCGTGCCAACCTGTGGCATGGCCGATGCTCCTGCCGCCGTCCCGCGCCCGGCCGCCGCCTGGCAGGACTGGGTGGCAGGAGCGCGCCCGCGGACGCTGCCCGCGGCCATCGTGCCGGTGCTGGTGGGCACCGCCTGCGCCACGGGGCGGGTGGACATCATCGCCTGGCGGGCCATAGCGGCCGGGATAGTGGCCCTGGCCCTGCAGGTGGGCACCAACTACGCCAACGACTACAGCGACGGTGTGCGAGGCACCGACAGCGGCGAGCGCCGGGTCGGTCCCGTGCGGCTGGTGGGCTCGGGGCTGCGCTCGCCCGGGGCGGTGAAGCGAGCCGCCCTCGCCGCCTTCGGCGTGGCGGGGATCGCGGGCCTGGCCCTGGCCATCGCGATCGGGCCCGAGCTGCTGGTGGTCGGCGCCGCAGCCATCGCTGCAGGCTGGTTCTACACCGGCGGGAAGCACCCCTATGGCTACCTCGGCCTGGGCGAGCTGTTCGTGTTCGTGTTCTTCGGCGTGGTGGCCACGGTCGGGTCGCAGTACGTGCAGCAGGAGGACGTCGCCCTCCTGGCCGTGACGGCCAGCATCCCGGTCGGCTTCCTGGCCACCGCCCTGCTGGTGGTGAACAACCTGCGGGACATCCCGGGGGACACCGCGTCGGGCAAGCGCACGCTGGCCGTGCGGGTGGGCGACCAGGGCACGAGGGTCCTGTACGTGGCCCTGCTGGTGGGGGCGGTCGTGATGATCCCGCTGATCGCCGGCCTCGGCAACCGCCCGGCCGCCATCGCCGCCCTGGCGGCCGTGCCGCTGGCCCGGAAGCCGGTGATCGAGGTGCTGGGCGGCGCCCGGGGTGGGGCGCTCATCCCGGTCCTGGGCGCCACCGGACGGGTCCAGCTGGTGTTCGGGACCCTGCTGGCCGCGGGCCTCTGGATCTCAGCTCCGTAGCGCCGCGACGAGCGCGTCCACCTCGTCCGGGGTGGTGACGATGCTGGGGCCGGCCCGGACGTGCTGGGTGGCGTAGGGCGTGACGCTGGCGGCGACCCCGGCTCGGGCGAGGCGGCCGAGCACCTCAGCCGGGTCGGAGCCGTCCACGTCGAAGCAGACGATGCCGGCCGACAGGGCGTCGCCCGGCGGGGTCACCACGGTGACGCCCGGGACCTCGGCGAGGCCCTCCTTGAGCTGGGCCGCCTGCATGTGGGTGCGCTCGGCCACCCGGTCCTTGCCGATGTCGAGGTGGAAGCGGAAGGCCTCGGCCAGGGCCCAGCGGTGCTCGAAGCTGTGATAGCCGCCGGGCGTGAACCGGAGGCCGTTGGTGGGCTCGGGCGGCAGGCCGTTGGCCCACTCACCGAAGCTGGACGGCTCGAACGGCGGGACGGTCGCCTCGATCGACGCCCACGCCTCCGGGCGGGCCCAAACGATGCCCGTGCCCCGCGGGCCGAACAGCCATTTGTGGGTGCCGGCCATCAGCACGTCGCTGCCGAGGTCGTCCACGCTGACGTCCTCGACGCCCAGGCCGTGGACGCCGTCCACGCACAGCAGCGCCCGGCCCTCCAGAGCATCGGCCAGGTCCCGGACGGGGAGGCGCACCCCGGTGCCCGAATGCACCCAGGTGACGGCCACGACCCGGGTGGCCGGCGTGACCCCGGCCACCAGCCGGGAGACGATCTCGTCCACCGAGGCGGTGGCCGGGTCGTCGTAGAGCCGGACCCGGCGGACCACGGTGCCGTCGCGCCGGGCGCGCAGGGCCAGCGCCTGGTGGGTGGAGTAGAAGTCGTGCTCGGTGGTGAGGACCTCCTCGCCGGGGCCCAGGCGCAGCCCGCCGTAGACCAGCCCCAGGCCCTGGGTGGTGCTGTCGGTGAGCGCGATGTCGACGGGCTCGGCCCCCAGGTACTCGGCGGCGGCGATCACCACCGCGGCGTCGGCGTCGGCCTCGGTCTCCGCCAGGTAGCCGTGGGTGTCGGTATCGAGCCCGGTCCGGTGGCGCTCGACGGCGTCGGCCACCGGCCGGGGGTGGGCGGCGAGGACGAAGGCGGCGAAATGGGCGGTGTCGCGGGCGAGGGGGAACTGGTCGCGCACCGACGCCCAGTCCCCGGGGTCGAACGCCTCGCCGGCCGGCGGGACGGCCCCCTCCCGACCGTTCCCGTCGTCGCCGTCGCCGCCGGAGCAGGCTCCCAGCGCGGCCAGGCCGCCGAGGGTCGAGGCTCGGCCCAGGAACGCCCGGCGGGAAAGCTCAGCCATGCGCGGAAGTGTCGTTCACGACCACGACGCCAGCCAGCCCCGCAACACCCCGGCGAACTGCAGGGGATGCTCCAGGTGCACGCTGTGGCCCGCGTCCGCGATCAGGCTCAACTCGGTGCCGGGGCCGATGGCGGCGCTGGTGCGGAAGGCGATGTCGACGTAACGGGGGTCGGCCTGGCCCGCCACCAGCAGGACAGGCACGTCGACGGCCGCCAGCCGGTCCCACAGCGGGGCCTGCGAGCCGGTGCCCGCCCGCTCCAGGCTGGTGGCCAGGCCCTCGGCCGTGTTCCGCCGGCGCTCGTCCTCGAAGCGCGCCTCGGCCGGCAGGCCGGCGAACAACGGCAGGTCCAGCCAGTAGCGGATGAAGGCGTCCACGCCGTCATCCCGGATGCGCTGGGCCAGGGCGTGATCGGCCTTCCGGCGGGCGGCGCGCTCGGCGTCGTCCTCGATGCCGGGGGTGCCGCCCACGACCACCAGGCCGCGGACCACGTCGGGCCGGTCCACCGCCAGCTGCAGGGCCATGCGGCCGCCCATCGAATAGCCGACGTACACCGCCGGCCCGGCGGCGTCGGCGATCAGGTCGGCGGTGGTGGGCAGGTCGACACCCTCGCCGCCGGTGGCTCCGTGGCCGGGAGCGTCGAGGCGGACGACCTCGTAGTCACGGACCAGGGCGCCGGGCAGGGCGCCCCAGCAGCGGGCGGTCTGGCCGAAGCCGTGGAGCAGCACCAGCGGTAGGCCCATGCCCTCGCGTTCGCTGTGGAGTCGCACCGCGAGCGATTCTTGTCGGTGGATGACCCCCCACGACGTACAGGCGACCTTCGCGGCCACGCTGGTCGACGAGTGGGTGCGCGACGGCCTCACCGATGCGGTCGTGTGCCCCGGGTCGCGCTCGACCCCGCTGGCGCTGGCCCTGGCCGACCACCCCGGCGTGCGTCTCCACGTGCAGCACGACGAGCGCTCGGGCGGGTTCCTGGCGCTGGGGCTGGGCCTGGCCACCGGGCGCCCGGCGGTGGTGCTGACGACCAGCGGCACCGCCACTGCCGAGCTGCATCCGGCGGTGGTGGAGGCGGACCTGGCCGGCGTCCCGCTGCTCGCTTGTACCGCGGACCGGCCGCCCGAGCTACGGGACGTGGGGGCGCCGCAGGCCATCGACCAGGTCCACCTGTACGGGCGCTCGGTGCGCTGGTTCGGCGACCCCGGGGTGCCCGACGCCGCCGGCGCCGAGCGCTGGCGCCCGCTGGCGGCCCGGGCC